>JACRUB010000105.1 GCA_014305015.1 Vulcanimicrobiota bacterium
CTGCACGCGAGCCGATGAAATGAGTGCCAGAGGCGTAAAGGCAGCGTAGTCGAGGCAGGCAATGTGCGCCGAACGCGGCCCAACGTCCACAACATCTTTGCCGCTCAAGCGGACCATGGAACCGCCGGCAATCCCGAGCGTGCGCACATCGACCGTTCGCAACATCATGCGGCTTCCGCCGATTCGCGCCGGACGCATTTGCGGCAGGCCCGCACGAATCGCGGAGCAGTCGGCACTGGTCCCGCCGACTTCGATGAAAATTCCGTCCGTGACGTTTTCGTGCAAGAGCGCACCGGCGATACCGGCGGCTGGCCCGGAGAGCAATGTGAGAATCGGCCGCCGCTCGATTTCTTGCACGTCCATGACGCCACCGTCGCTGCGCATGATCATCAGTGGCGATGTGATCTTTGCATTGCGCACCGCATCCCGCGTCATGGTTGCAGTGCGCACCATTTTCGGGAGGATGGCTGCATTGATCGCAACCGTGCGTGTGCGCGCACGCAGACCGTACATCGATGAGACGTCGTGCCCGGCGGTTGCGAAGAGTCCGCGCGAACGCGCATAGGCAACGGCATACTCTTCAGGTTCGCTGCGATCGACGCTGAAGGCTTGGCTCGCAGCCACCACTTCGGCGCCGTCGCGCGCGAGTGCATCGATCTGCGCCTCGACCATACGCGGGGTCGCAGCGCCTGCGAATGCAAACGCAGGCGCAAACGCAACTTTCGGCGCGAGTTCGAATGGTTTGAAACGGATTTGGTTTCTTGCGAGCCACCCGAACTTGTCGATCAGACCGATCACACCGACTCGCGCTACGTCGCCTTCGAGCAGCGAATTCGTCGCCTGGGTGGTTGAGTGGGCGATAAATGCAACGTCTTGCGGCGCAATCGCATGCTCCGTAAGCAGGCGATTGATACCCTCGATGATTCCGGCGGTGACCCCCTCAGGCGCATCGTGCGTTGTCGGGACCTTTACGTACGCAAAGAGCTTGCGCGTCGCAGCATCGATCGCAACAACATCGGTAAACGTCCCGCCGACATCAACGCCTATGCGAAACATCAGCAGGTTGCTGAAAGAGCTGGGTGCAGGTATCGTGCCTCGATTTTGTGGCGATTTTCTAGGCGCGAGGAGGGAGCAACGTTTGAACGTTGTGACCGAGGAGCAACGACGAAAGCGTCCAAAAGCGGGGTACGAGACCTGTAGGCAGATTCTTTTAGCATCCTGCTTATATTTCTGCGAGTTCGTCGTAGAGATGCGCGATGGCTTTGATGCCCCCGAAAAATTGACTGAGGGTGAATTTTTCATTCGGGGCGTGTATTGCATCGTCGGGCAGGCCGACGCCGATGAGCACTTGCGGCAAATTCAGGATGCGATCGAAACTTGAGACGGGACCGATCGTTCCGCCCGTACCGATAAAGACCGGCGCTCTTCCGAAACCGCCTTCCATCGCGCGCGCAGCGGCTTTGACCGCGGGATGGTCGCGCGAGGTTGAAACTGCACGCACATCGCTGTTCGACTCGACCGTAACGCTCACGCCCGCAGGCGCAACGCTCTTTAAATACTTGCCGACTGCCGTTTTAACCGTGGTTGGATCTTGCTTCCCTACCAGCCGTGCGGAGAGTTTGGCCTTTGCGTAACTCGGAATGATCGTCTTTGCACCGGGCCCTTGATAGCCGCCCCAGATGCCGTTGCATTCCAACGTCGGACGAAACCACATGCGCTCGAGCGGTAACCGTCCCGATTCACCCGCGAACTGCGAGACGCCGAGCGCCTTTGCTTCTTGCGCTTCATCGAAGCGGAGCGCTTGCAAATCCGAGCGCTCATCGTTTGTTAGTTCCAAAACGCCGTCGTAAAAACCCGGGACGAGCACGCGTCCGGCCGAGTCTTTGAGCTCTGCAATCATCTCGCAGAGTGCCTCGATCGGATTGCGCACCACGCCGCCGTAATAGCCCGAATGTAAATCGCCCGAGGGACCATCGACGCGAACTTCCCAATGCACGAGACCGCGCAGTGAAGTCGTGAGCGACGGAACATCTTCGGCGAAGACAGCCGTATCGGAAATAACCGCCAGGTCGCATCTCAAGCGCTCCGCGTATTTTGCGAGAAACGCTTCAAAATTCGGAGAGCCGATCTCTTCTTCGCCTTCGATGACAACCTTGAGGTTAACCGGAAGCGTTCCACGGGTAGCGAAGTGGGCCTCGATCGCGGCAAAGTGCATGAGCACTTGTCCTTTGTCATCGACGGTGCCGCGGCCAAAAATTTTTCCGTCGCGTACGGTTGCTTCGAACGGCGGAGAAGTCCAAAGCTCGAGCGGATCCACGGGCTGCACGTCGTAGTGGCCGTACACTATGATCGTGGGTTTGCCCGGCGCGCCGAGCCACTCACCGTAGGCAATCGGATGCCCATCGGTTTCCAAGACTTCAGAGGTCAGGCCGAGCGCGCCCATGCGAGCAACGAACTCTTGCGCGCAGCGTCGCACGTCTGCTGCGTATTTCGGATCAGCGGAGATCGAAGGGATTGCCACGAGCTCTTGGAGTTCATTCACGTACCGATTGTGATTGCTGTCGCAATACGACTGGAGATCCTTATCGATCGTCTTACTCAAACGGCTCCCCTAGTTGAACGTGGTAGCTTTGCGCATTGCGCGTCACATCGAAGTTGTGCGGCTTTCCGTCGTAGGCGCGGCGCTGCGTCTGATACGTGCCGTACTCCCACCAAAACTTCCCGTCCAACTTGTCGACCACGTCTCCCGACCGCATTCCCGCCGCATAGGCCGGGCCGCCTGGGCGCACATACGCGCGCATGTTTCCGTCAACCGTCTTGTAGAGGGAGTAGAAAAATGACGGCTGCATACGAGCCGGATCGTACGCCAAGCCCTTGCCGAGCAAGTTTCCGGCAAGCACCGGATGATCGTCCATCCATAGCTTCATGCGCACCACCGTGGCAGCCCCGAGCGAGCGCAGGTCATCGGGCGACGGACCTTGCGCAAAGACTTGATGGTTATGCCATTCATCGACGATCCAGCCCGCACAATCAGAAAGTTCCAACCCGACGTCGGTGTCGATGCCTTCGATAATTGTGAAGCGGGTTGAGCTAATGCGTGCGAATGCCGTATACGCTTTGTCGCTGCAATCCGATGCATTCGGATTCTCGCCGGAACGGAGCGCGCGCATGTTCGGCAGGGTGTTCAGCTGCGCAACGACTGCATCGGCTGCAACGCCGGCATCCGGCGTCCCATCCGTGCCCACTGCGACATGCATTGCGGCGCGTTGCGGAGCAAAAAGGCCGGGCAGTATTTCCGCAGCAGCAGCCGGTTCGAACATCGGCGCAAAGCTCGCAGAAACACCGAAAAGGCGCGGTCCCGCGATGACGACCACGATGCAGGCCGCAGTCGCTACGGCTATTTGGTACGGTAGCGTTCTTTTTGTAATTTCCTCGATGTGCACACCGGTAAAATTGCCGACCCAAACG
>JACRUB010000067.1 GCA_014305015.1 Vulcanimicrobiota bacterium
CGGGTATTCCGAAAAGCGCGCCCACCGTCGCGGTCGCGACGCCGTGCTGTCCTGCACCGGTCTCAGCGATCAAACGTCCTTTGCCCATGCGAAGCGCGAGCAATCCCTGGCCGACGGTGTTGTTGATTTTGTGCGAACCGGTGTGGTTGAGATCCTCTCGCTTCAAGATGAACCATGGCGGTGCTTCTTGCACGCCGGCCATTGCGCGCGCCGCCTTAAAGATTGGCGTTGGCCTTCCAACGAAGTCACGCAAAATATGATAGTACTCTTGCCAGAACTCCTCAGAGCCAAACGCTTCGCGAACTTCGCGTTCTAAAACCTTGAGCGCATCCACCAGCACTTCCGGAACAAAGCGGCCGCCGAAGTCGCCGAAATAGCCACGCTCATCGGGACCTTGCGGCTTATGAGCCATCGGTGTCCTTGACCGCCTGCACGAAAGCGCGCATCTTAATCGGATCCTTGCGGCCTTCGGTTTCGATGCCGCTGCGCACGTCGACGCCGAATGGCCGAATCGCACGCACGCAATTCGAAACATTCTCGGGCGTGAGTCCGCCGCCAACCATGACCTGGCGGCGGCGTGCGATCGGCGCAATCGAACGCCACGAAAACGTTTGACCGGTGCCGCCCGCGACACCCTCGATTTTTGTATCGAAAAGAACGATCGCACGTGGATGCTGGCCTGCCCGCCCGGTCAGCGCTTCTTCCGTCTCGCCGTCAGGTAATACGTGAATCGTCTTTATGAGCTTACCCTCGAGCGACGAGACAAAACTTGGCGATTCCGTTCCGCTGAGTTGCACAACGAGATCCGGAAAGATTGCTCGGGCGCGCGCGATGTCATCATAACTCGGATTGACGAATACACCGACCGGTGTTATGAACGGTGGAAGTTGCGCCGCGATATCTTTGGCGGCAGATTCCGTTATTCGCCGGGGACTTGGCGCAAAGATCATGCCAACCGCGTCCGCGCCTGTTTCCATCGCGATAACGACATCGTGAACGCTGGTATTGCCGCAGAACTTGATGCGCGTTCTCAGGAGAGGCTACTTCCCGCCGCCGCGGCCTTGAGTTGCCGCACGAGTGCAACCGGATCATCGGATCGCATGAGCGTTTCGCCCACAAGAAAGCCATGCGCGCCAGCGGCGTGAAGGCGTGCAATATCATCGGCCCCGCGAACGCCGCTCTCACTGACAATTGTTACGCCGGCGGGGACCAGCGGAATTAAACGCTCGCTGACCGAGAGATCCGTCTCGAATGTGCGCAGGTCACGGTTGTTGATGCCGAGCAACGTGGCGCCGGCGTTCAAGGCGCGAGTGAGTTCGGCTTCATTGTGAACTTCAACGAGGACATCCAACGCAAAGAGCTTCGCTACGTCCATGTTCAGCGTCAGCTCCTCATCGCTCAGTCCCGCAACGATCAAGAGTATCGCGTCTGCGCCATAAGCGGCTGATTGGGCAACCTCGTATTGCGTGCGCAAAAAGTCTTTACGCAGGAGCGGACGGGTTGTTTGCGAGCGAACCAGGTCCAAGTATTTGAGTTCGCCCAAGAAGTGGTCGCTTTCGGTGAGCACGCTGATTGCGTCAATGCCGGCGCGGTCGTACGCTGCGGCGATAACCGCCGGTTCAAAGTTGCGCGCGATGAGCCCGACCGATGGAGATGCGCGTTTAATCTCTCCGATAATTGCGGGCCCCTGCGTATTCTGTAACGCGGCGGCAAATGACCGGCGGTCGCTCCGTCGTGCGAGCGCGCGGGCCCTAACGATATCAAACGACTCACGCTCTTGATCTTGCCGCTGCACCCTCGCCTTCGCGGCAAAGATGCGCTCTAGAATATCATTCATGGCGCTGCGATCTCACTTCGTTGAACAAGGCGTAGGCCTTTCCGCTGCGGAGCGTCTCCCGGGCCAATTCCATGCCTTCGGCAATATCGTTGGCCTTGCCGCTCACGTGTAAGGCAAGCCCGGCGTTGAGGGCCACGACATCCGCGCGCCCCGATCGCTCGCCTTCCAGGATTGCGAGAAACGCCGAGCCGCAGGTATCGCTGCTCCCCCCCTTGATCTCCGAGCGCGGCACGTTTACACCGTACACCGCGGGATCGAGCACCCAGCGTTGCGCGCGTTCCTGGTTGAATGCGTAGACGACTGACGGAGCGTCACCGACGATCTCGTCGACGCCGTCGCCGTGAACGACCGCTCCCGCCACGGATCCCAGCGCTCGCAATGCTTCGCCGACAAGTTCGAGGTGGGCATCGCGCGCAACGCCAACGACCTGATGCGTAGCGCGGGCCGGATTCGTGAGCGGGCCCAAAACGTTGAATAACGTCCGAACGCCGAGTTCGCGGCGTACCGGCGCGACGTTGCGCATTGCGGGGTGATAGCGGGCCGCAAACATGAAGGTGAAGCCGATTCTTTCGAGCATGTTTGCCGCCTGTGGCGGCGGAATATCAATCGCGATGCCACTATTTTCCAACACATCGGCACTTCCGCAGCTACTTGAGGCGGCGCGGTTACCGTGCTTTGCCATCGGAACACCGGCGGCCGCTACGACGAATGCAGCGATCGTCGAGATGTTGATTGTATCGGCACCATCGCCGCCGGTTCCGCAAACATCGGCTACCACCGGCAGATTGTGCTCAACGTGCAGGCTGCGCTCACGCATCGCCCGCGCCGCACCGACAACTTCGGCGACCGTTTCTCCTCGAATTGCGATCGCGGTCAGGAGCGCGGCCGCTTGAACCGCAGAGATCGTGCCGTCGAAAAATCCGCCGATAAACTCGCGCGCTTCGTCTTCGCTCATCACGGCGCCGTCCATCAGGCGCCTCAGTTGCTTTGATACTTCCATTACTCTTGCGGCCGGCCGTATTCTGCTCGAAAGCGCCGCGAGCCGGTATGCGCATCGATGTAGTCTTCGAACGATTCTTGTTGTAGACCAAGGGTTTGCAGATGCGCGAGTTCGCGCTTCGAGACCCCCCACGGCAATTCACCAAGAGGTTCGTCATCGTCGCGACCGCGGCAAATGATCAGGAGCCGGCTCCCGGTGCAGCGTGCGAGTTCCTCGAGAGCGCGCGAGCGCAGATGTTCTGGCAAGACTTGAAGGGTGTAAATCTCAACTACGAGTTTAAATGCCCGCTCGAACTCGGCGGGAAGTGCTAAGAGATCGGCCTGCATGAAGTCTAAACCGCGAGCTTGCTCACCAAAACGTTTGCGCGCCCACTGCACCGCCGTCTCCGATATGTCGAACGCCACAATACTCGAGCCGGACCTTGCTAGATACGCAGCGTCATCACCCAGGCCGCATCCGACGACAAGTATCTTGCTGCCGCCGTCCTGCTGCTGATCTTGCGCTTCTATCCACTCCACGAGATTCGGATTCGGTTCCAGATCGGCCCACGGAATGAAGGCCGCATTTCCGGACGCCTCACGATAGAACGAGTCAAACCACTCCAGTGGGCGCTGCGCACTCACGGCTT
>JACRUB010000149.1 GCA_014305015.1 Vulcanimicrobiota bacterium
ACGGCCGCGTCGGCGCGCTCCGCCGCGCCTTGGACGAGGACGGATATCTGCATTTGCCGATTATGGCCTACTCCGCAAAATATGCGTCCGCGTTTTATGGACCGTTTCGCGAGGCCGCAGGCTCGACGCCGCAATTCGGTGACCGCAGAACCTACCAGATGGACCCGCCGAACCTGCGCGAGGCGCTAAGGGAAATTGAACTAGATATAGCCGAAGGTGCCGACATCGTCATGATCAAGCCCGCACTAGCATATCTCGACGTCGTGCGCGCCGCCCGCGAATGCTTTGACGTGCCGATTGCCGTTTATAATGTCAGCGGCGAATACGCGATGGTGCGCGCAGCCGCGGATCAGGGATGGATCGACGGCGAGCGCGCCATCGACGAACTACTGGTTTCATTTGTGCGCGCCGGCGCCGACATCATTATCACCTATTTCGCAAAGGATTACGCGGCACGCGCACAGCGATGAACGATCTCGGCATTTGTATTCTAGCCGGCGGAGAAGCCACGCGCCTGCCTCGCAAACTTGAGCGCACCGTCGGATCAAAACCACTGCTCGCGCGCGTTTACGAAAATCTCAAGGGACCGTATCCCGTCTACATCTCGGCGAAATCAACATTTTCACCGGCGCTGGACGCAGTGCTCGGTTGCCCGCTTATCATCGACCGCTGGGCCCGCCGCGGTCCGCTCGCCGGCATTCTTACGGTATTTTCTGAAGTGATGCACGAGCGGATGTTTGTGTGCGCCGCCGACGCACCGTTCGTTGATATCGCTGCCGTACAAACGCTAGCACAATCGTGGCAACCCGAGGACCAAGCGGTCGCCGCGGAGCCGTTGCTGGCCATTTACCAGCGCGAGGCATTTCTAAATGAAGGACTGGCCGTTCTGCTCCGCGGCTCAGGCGCAGTAAAAGATGTCACGCGCAAGTTGCGCATGCGAACGGTTGGGCTCCCAGCGCGCACGAGCATCAATATGAATACCGAAGCAGACTTTAAAAACATCCGGAAGTACGAGGTTGCCACGTGAGGCTCGAGCGCTCCATATCTGCATTTGCACGGGCGCGGCGCGTCATCGCCGGCGGCGTCAATTCGCCGGTGCGCGCCTTTAAATCCGTCGGCGGTTCACCGGTCTTCATGAAAGCGGGAGCGGGAGCACATCTCTTCGATCTCGACGATCACGAATACATCGATTACGTGCTTTCGTGGGGCCCGCTCATTCTGGGCCACGCGCATCCTTCGGTCATCAAAGCCATTACGGCAGCGGCGGCGAAAGGCACGTCGTTCGGAACGCCGACTGAAGCAGAAAGCGAACTCGCCGAACTCGTGTGCGCGATGGTACCTTCGATCGACCGCGTACGCTTCACGTCGAGCGGCACCGAAGCAACGATGAGCGCCGTTCGGCTCGCGCGCGGATTTACCGGGCGCGATCGCATCATCAAGTTCGCCGGCTGCTATCACGGACATGGCGATTCGTTTCTCATCGCGGCTGGAAGCGGCGCACTCACGAACGGCGTTCCAAATTCTCCGGGCGTTACGCCGGGAACGGCCGCCGATACCATCATTCTTCCATTTAACGACGCCCAAGCGGTTGCCGCCGCCTTCGAGCGCTATGCCGGCGAAATTGCAGCGGTCATCGTTGAACCGTATGTAGGCAACATGGGGATGATCTTGCCGATCGACGGCTATCTGCAGAGCTTGCGCGACCTCACCAAGAAGAACGACGCGCTCTTGATTTTCGATGAGGTGATGACCGGTTTTCGTGTCGCGCCCGGCGGCGTGCAAGACCGTGAACATATCTTGCCGGATATCACGACGCTTGGAAAAATCGTCGGCGGCGGACTCCCCGTGGGTGCATTCGGCGGCCACGCGCAGATCATGCAATCACTCTCGCCGGACGGACCGATTTATCAGGCCGGCACTCTGTCGGGAAATCCGCTTGCAATGGCAGCTGGGATCGCGACACTGCGCGCACTGCAAGACGGCGCCATCTACGAGCGGCTCGAGGAGATGAGCGGCCGCCTTGCGGGCGGTCTGCAAACGGTTTTCGATAAGCATGGGATCAAACATCAAAGCTACCGCCGTGGTTCGATGTTCTGCACGTTCTTCTGTGAGGGACCGGTTACCGATCTCGAAAGCGCTCTGAAAGCCGACACTGTTTTCTACGGAAAGTTCTTCCACGAGATGCTGGGTCGCGGCGTCTATCTTGCACCCTCGCAATTCGAAGCCGGATTCTTGAGTACGGCGCACACCACGCAAGATATCGACCACACAATCGCCGCCGCGGACGATGCAATTGCTGCAATTTTTGCGAGAGTTCCGTGATACATCCCGGCAAGACCGTGCCACTCTATCCGGAGATCAACGAGGTCTCGATTCCGCGGCTCTTTGCCTACCATCGTGCGCTTGCCGCCGTCGCTGCTACGGGCAAGACGCTCATCACCTCGCAAGGCCTTGCGGCTTTGCTTGGGATCGAGATTTCAAGCCATCAAATTCGAAAGGAGCTCTGCGCACTCGGGCCGCGCGGACGCCGCGGTCACGGCTATGCGATAAATCCGTTAGTCCAGCAGTTGGCTCTCGTACTAGGATTGGATCATGATTGGCGCATCGCCATCCTCGGCTTCGGGTACTTAGGACATGCGTTTGCGACTTTTATCACCGCGCGCGAAGAACGGTTTAAGGTAGGCGCCATTTTCGATACTTCACCCTCCGTCGTCGGAGGAGAATGGCAAGGCATCCGCGTGCACGATTCGAGCGAACTGGAACATATTTTGCCGGGCACATCCTGTAACATTGGCGTTATTGCGGTACCGGCAGCTGCCGCGCAGGAGCAAGCCAAGCGCCTTGCTGCGCACGTCGGAGCGATTTTGAACTTCGCCCCGATCAGCCTCGGGCTTGATGTGCCGGTCATCGTTCGCAATATCGATCTCGCGGGGGAAATGTCGATCCTCACGCACCGCTTGAGCTTCGCGCAAGGTTTAGCATAGAATATGCCTCTTGTCTGTGTCGGACTCTCCCACCACACGGCGCCGCTGGACGTTCGCTCGAGCCACGCTTTTCCGGCCGCGCGTATGGGCGAAGCGCTCACGGCGCTACGAGATTACGAGGCCGTTCGCGAAGCCGTCATGCTCTCCACGTGTGGACGGCTTGAAATCTATGCAGAACTCGAAGACTACGAAGCCGGCGTCGCGCAAATCAAGATGTTTTTGCAGAACTTTCGACACGGGGACGTCTCGGATTTAGAATCATATCTCTACACGTTGCTCGGACGGCAAGCAATTCAGCATTTGTTCCGGGTAAGTACCGGCCTGGATTCAATGCTTATCGGCGAAGCTGAAATTCTGGGACAAGTCAAAGAAGCGTATATCCAAGCGCAAAAAGCGCAGTCGCTCGGCAAGACGTTGCATAAACTGTTTCGCGAAGCGCTCAATGCCGGAAAAGCCGCGCGCTCGCAAACCGGCATCGGTAACGACTCGGTGAGCATTGCAAGCGCGGCAATCGATATGGCAAAGCAACACGTGCCCGATCTGAGCGATGCCTCCGTTGTCGTCATAGGCGCAGGGAAGATGGGGCGCACGGCCGCCAAACGCTTGCGCGCCGAGGGCGCGCAGCACATTTACGTCACGAACCGCACGATTCGGCGCGCGCAGGATGTTATTGCGGAAATCGGTCACGGGCACGTCGTCGAGATGCCGGGACTTTCGGGCGCAATTGCATCGGCCGATCTGGTTGTCACTTCCACAGGCGCCTCGCACTTTATTCTGACCCCGGAAAATATCGGCGAAGCTATGCTGGAGCGCCCCGGACGGCCACTGGTGATTATCGATATCGCCGTTCCACGCGACGCGGACCCCGCCATTGCGGAGATTCCGGGGGTTCGCCTGATCGATATCGATGGGCTCAAGGGCGTTGTCGATTCGACGCTGCAAGCGCGGCGCGAAGCAATTCCGCACGTCGAAGAGATTATCGACGAATACATCGAGCGTTTTGGCCATTGGTATCAAAGCCGCACTGCCGTGCCCGTCATCGCGTCGCTTACACAAAAGGCCGAACTCATTCGAAAGCGCGAGATGGAGCGGCTCTTTGCACGGTGTCCCGAACTGAGCGAACGCGAGCGCATGCTCATCACGGGATCGTCGCTGACCATTATCTCGAGGTTGCTGCACAACGTAGTGACAAAGATTCGCGATAAAGCCGTGAGCAATCACGCGGAGGCGATCAGTCACGCGCGCATTCTCGATGAGCTTTTTGATCTGCAGATCAGCGACCAGGTGCCCGCGGCCACCATATCCGATCTCCTCGATGCCGAGGAGTAGGCCTGCTCAGGGCAAGGTTTCTCTGGTCGGAGCGGGCCCCGGCGATCCCGGCCTGCTCACTCTCAAGGCGGCGCGCGCCCTTCGCAACGCAGATGTGTTGCTGCACGATTATCTCGCATCGGAAGCGACGGTTGCCCTTGCTTCGGAGTCGTGTGAAAAAATCTACGTCGGCAAGACCGCCGGCGCACATACGCTTTCGCAGGATGAAATTAACGCGTTGATAGTGCGCAAAGCACGCGAGGGAAAACGTGTGGTTCGCCTCAAAGGGGGTGATCCGTTTGTCTTTGGACGCGGCGCCGAAGAAGCGCAAGTCCTACACGAAGCGGGCATCGCGTTCGAAATCATCCCCGGCATAAGTTCTGCCATCGCAGCCCCCGCATACGCGGGTATTCCGGTTACGCACCGCGCGCATAATGTGGCCTTCACGGTTCTTACCGGACACGAAGATCCGACCAAACCGGAATCGGGCATCGACTGGTCGCGGTATGCGGCTCCAAACCAAACGCTCGTGCTTCTCATGGCAATGGGCAATCTCGCAGCTATTGTGAAAAAACTGCGCGACAACGGGCTTTCGGATGACACGCGTGTGGCGGTCATTCGCGAGGGCACCCGGCCAACGCAGCAGACACTGGTGGGAACGCTTGCAACGATCGTAGACGAAGTGCAGCGGGCGCAGATCGGTGCGCCCGCCATCGTCGTTATCGGCGATGTCGTTCAGGTACGCGAAGAACTACGCTGGTTTGATACGGGACCGCTTTTCGCAAAGCGCGTGCTCATTACCCGGCCCGCCGGATCGAACGCGGCATTTGAGAGCGAGCTCTTGGAGCGCGGAGCGCAACCGGTGCTTGCCCCGGTCATTGCAATCGGGCCGCCGGACGATCCGGTCGCTGCGCGTCAAGCCGTGGAATTCATCAGCGAATACCACTGGGTGGTCTTTACGTCGCAGAAGGGTGTCCAAGCGTTCTTTGCGCACTTGCGGGAAATGGGCGAGGACGCGCGCTACCTGCGTCACACGCGCGTTGCCGCAATCGGTCCGAAAACGGCTGAGGCACTTCTTGCCCATGGAATTCATGCCAATCTTGTGCCGGACCGGTATGTGAGCGAGAAGCTTGCAGCCGCGCTGGACGAACACGCGCGGCCGTCGGACCGGATACTGCTCTTTCGCGCACAAGAGGGGCGCGAAGTCATCGAAAACGCGGAGAGTGTTGCCGCATACAAGACCTCGATCGTTCTCGATCCTGACTTCGAAGAAAAGGTCACGAGCGCGGACATTCTGACGTTTACGAGCGCGAGTACCGTAAAGGGCTTCGTTGAAAATCTTGGGGAGGATGCCGTGCCTTTATCCCGCGGCAAAATCGTTGCATGCATCGGTCCGATTACGGCCCAAGCCGCCAGCGAGGCCGGCCTTTGCGTGGATGTTGTGGCAGACGACTTTACGGTTGGTGGTTTAATTGACGCGCTCGAAGGCGCGCTCGCGCCGGCAGGCTCCTCGCATCGACAGGCTTAGCCTCGCACCGCTAACCAACTTCGACATCGGCGCGTTCTTCGCGATCTTGATTGCGCTTGCCGCATGGCGGGCAAAAGTGCTCACGGGGACGGGCGCACTCGCAGCCGTCATCATCGGAACGCTTGTGTACGGAAGCGGCGGCTGGCCGAACGCCGCCGTCCTCTTTGCATTTTTCATCAGTTCCGTCATTCTCTCGCGTATCGGGAGAGCACGAAAGAAGAACCTTGTTGATGCCGGAAAACTCGGCGCCCGCGACGGCGAACAAGTTCTTGCCAACGGTTTGGTTGCGGCAGTGTGCGCGATGTTCGCACTCGGCGGAAATCCACTTTGGCAGATTGGTTTCGTTGCGGCATTTGCGACCGCTACCTCAGATACATGGGCGACAGAGACTGGCACGCTCGTGCGTGTTGCACCGCGCTCGATCTTAACGGGCAAACCGATGCCGGTGGGCCTCTCGGGCGGAGTCACTTCGGCGGGCACGGCGGCTGCATTGCTCGGCGCGCTTTTCGTTGCGCTAATCGCACTGTCTGTGCACGCGAGCGGCGCCGTGCTCGCGGTGACGATCGGCGGGTTTACCGGGTGTCTTGTCGACTCGGTACTCGGCGCTACGGTTCAAGCATTGCGCTACTGCGCGGGTTGCAAACGCTACTGCGAAACCGATCCACACGTGTGCGGCGCGGACACAACCCTAATGCGCGGAGCGAATTGGATGAACAACGATGCGGTCAATTTTCTAGCGACGGTGTTTGGCGCCGCAACCGCAATCGGCGTTGTCTATTTCTTTCCGTACTTCTTTTCGAGGTAAGGAATGATCGTATCGTCGTCATCGAGGATGGTATCACCGTCAACCATAACCGGAATTCCGGTCTGACCGGAGACCTGTTTGACGATGTCCCGGCTCGCGTGATCGTGCGGGACGTTCACCGTCTTATAGTCCAGTAGCAGATCGGTCATCTTCGAGCGTACTCGCGCGCAATAGTGGCACCACTCTGCCTGGTAGAGCACGATACCGGTGTCGGTCAAAGCATTTCTCCTCGTAGTGTAAAGTCTTTGGCTAAGACCGTTCCCATTTTGGGTTGGTTGCAAGCATGCCGGCGAGGCGTCACCGAATACCACCCTGGAGCGATACCTGTTCACAGTGGAGCAAGCCTCGATGATGGAGCGGTGGCACAGCGAGAATAACCGGGAAGGCATTGGCCTCGCGGCCTCCGTGCTGCTGCATGCTTTGCTCTTTGCATGGCTTTTGCCGCAACTGGCGGCAAGTCACGCGCCGGCCCTCGAGTCTGTCGAGACGATTTCGTTCGAGAAGATTCAGCACGTCAGCATGCAGCGCGCACACGTTCCGGCGGCGACCAAAGCGACCGTGGTTCTCGCACATGCCCCGAAAGCCGCTCGCGCTAAGAAGCCGAGCGCCACGCACGCGAACAAGCCTTCACCGCCTCCCTCTGCGAAAAGCCGTAAGGCGAAAACCACGCAGCCGCCCGGATCGCAAGCCAAACCTGTCACGCTCGCGCAAGACAACGGAACGCCCGCGCCCGACGTTGCAAAACCGGCCGTAACCGCCGCCGCGCCGGCTCGCACGCCCGCACCGGTCGCACAAGACCGTCGCGACCAACAACAGAAAGTCGCGGCGGCAACGGGTACGACAAACGGCGGTGGAAACGGTATCTTCCTCAACACGGACGCCCAAGCACCCGTTCTGGATGCAAATGCAAGCTCCGAACTCAAGCGCCGCTTTCGCATCAACATTACGCTGACGGTGTTCGTCACCGATGACGGCAAAACGAAGGACGTCAAATTTAATCCGCCCGCGAGCGCCGATGTCGAAAAGCAAATTCGCGACTTACTCTACTCGGCGCATTGGGACGCAGCTCAATGCGGCGGCGGAATCGCGTGCGAAGGCCAGGTCACGATCAAACTGTTTCAGTAGCGCGCAGACGCGCGAGAATGGCCCTTCCAATTCCACGGTGCGCCGCCGCGTCGTCGGCGGCTTCTTCAATCTCAAAGCCACGCGCAAAGATAGACTCATCGTCCACGCCGCGGCATCCCACTCGAATAAAGCCGAGATCAGTTAAGCCGATTCGGCTGGCCGGCACGGCGGCGAAAACCAGCGAAGAACCCGCCGTCTGGCGTAACGCGCTTCTGACGTACCGCCACTCGCGAACTCTCCGGTCGCGTTCCGTGCCGATCTGCGTGGCAACAACGCAGACCTTGTGCGCACCGAATTTCAAATCGACCTCCACCATTCCGCGCCGCTCGAACGGACGCATCGGAGAGAAAGGCAAGTAGGAGGCACGAATTATTCCGGGGGTAAGCGTAGGTTTCCAAAACACGGCTTGTCCACCGCGATATCCCCATTGCAAAACGAAACGAGTAGCGAGTGCGAGCGCATCGCCTGCATCAATTTCGCAGACGGCGAAAACATCTGGCTGCGTCCGGCCGATAAATGCGGCCAGCGAACGCGCCGCTCCAGCCCGGCGTAAACCGTAAGCGCGTACGAAGGCGGTTTTTACAAGATCGATTTTCCGAGACCCGAGAGAATGAGGCCGACGGCCAAAATCGCGGTTTGATTGCGCTGGTCGAGAATCGGATTGATCTCCACCATCTCGATTGAGCCGAGTGCGCCGGATTCGGCGAGCATCTCCATGATAAGATGCGCCTCGCGATACGAGAGACCACCTTTGACCGGCGTTCCGGTTCCCGGCGCTTCGCTTGGATCGATCCCATCCATATCAAAGGAAACGTGGACAGACTTTGCATCCCTTCCGGCAATGTCGAGCGACATCTCCATCACCTTGGTCATCCCGAGCCGGTCGACGTCGGACATCGAGAACGCACGCACGCCGGACTCGCGCAGCAGCGCCTTCTCGCGCGGATCAACGTCACGCAACCCGATTTGCACGGTCCGCAGCGGATCCGCGTATCCGTTCTTGAGCGCAAAGAAAAGAGGCATGCCATGGACGTTACCGCTCGTCGATGTTTCGGGCGAATTGATATCGCTGTGCGCATCGATCCACACAAGGCCCGCCGGCTTGCCGAGCGCCGCTCGCAAACCTTTTAGGGTTCCCATCGCAATGGAGTGATCGCCGCCCAGGACGATCGGAAAACCGCCTTCACTTACGGCCTTCTCAATGAGCGTTGCGAGCTTGCCGCATACCGCGTCGATGATTGGAAAAAACTTTGCATCGCTCTCGTTTTCGGCGGCAGACTCACGGTCGGGAACTTGCAAGTTGCCGTGATCTTCGATCTGTTCGATACCTAAGCGCCGCAACCGCTCGTGCAGCCGCGCATAGCGGACTGCGGAGGGTCCCATGTCGACGCCGCGCCGGCTCGCGCCTAAATCCATGGGAACGCCAATGATATCGACACGCTGGATTTTTGGCGGAAGAGTGGTGGTCACTCCGGGGCGCTTCGCGTTAGGACGATGCCTCGCCTACGGCAAGCTCCGTCTCTTCGCGCGGCGCCTCCGTCAGCGCTGGTTGCGCCTCTTCCAAACTCACCTTTTGCGGCATGATGTGCGCAACGAGGACACGCAACATGCCGGCCACGGGGATGGCAATAAACATGCCGACGATGCCCATCATGTCGCCGCCGATTAAAATCGCAAGAATCACCGTGAGGGGGCTCAGCGAGACGGTCTTACTCACGAGCACCGGTGCGATGAAATGGCCTTCGACTTCAAAGATCAAAATAAACAAAACTGCAACGATCGCCGAGTGTGCAGCTCCGCCAGTAACGAACGCCAAGATCACCGCTGGAATGAACGTAACGACTGCGCCGACGTACGGAATGATATCCAAGATCGCAGCAGCAAAGCCAATGATGAATGCATACGGCACATGAAGTGCCAGCAGCATGCCGGTAATGAGAATGCCCACCGTTGCGCCGACGAGCAACTGCCCGCGAATGAAGCCGCCGATTACCTCGTCCAACTCGGTGAGGATACCTAAACTATTCTCGCGGCGTTTCTGCGGAATAAGCGCAACGAAATATCGCTTGAGGTCTTCTGAATCCAGCAAGATGTACGCCGAGAGCACCGGCACGATCACGAGCGTTGCAAGAACCGTTAACGTGCCGGCCAGCATCGAGAGTGCGCTCAAGGTAGCATCGTAGCGGTGCGTCTTAAACCAGTTACTCAAATCGACCGGCATGCTCGCAATCGATGCCCGCATCCAATCCGGAATCCGTGCGAGCCAGGCTTCGTGCGGGTTCATCATGTTGTTTTGGATGATGTTGACGAAGTGCGGGTAGCTCTTGACGATTTGCGTGACCTCATTCGTGATGGCCGGCAGAACCACGCTAAGTAAGACCGCCATCACCAAGAAGAGGCAAAGATAGACAATCAGGATTGCTGCGATTAGCGGCAGCCGCGCGTTGAAAAAACGGACCGCCGGATACAGGACGTAGGCCACAAAGATGGCCAGAATAATGATAATGGTGATGGATTCGATGCGCGCCAGAAAGTCCAGAATGCCGCCCAATACGTAGGCGGCAACGACCACAAGCAAGAGCACTTTGAGCCAGTAGGTCACGCGCTCTTCGGTGAACCACTGGTAGACTTTTGGCTTCTGCTGCATTGTGCTACCTATACCCACTCTGAGAGCAAGCGCTTTTTTGGACCCCCGCCGGTCCTATTCCGCCGCTTCCAAACCGCGTGCCTCCGCCGCACGAGAGGGCCAAATCTTTTTTATCGCGGCCGTGAATACGTTGGCTGCAATTGTCGTCGGGCGCTTAAGCGCCTTCCAGTACCACTGATCGAGATAGCCGTCGTCTAGATCCAGGATAAACATGAAGAGTCGCTGTCGCTGCGGGAGCGTCCGGCTCCATTCGCGTGCGCGGTCCAAACCATCGGGCGCGGCGAGTGCGATGGCTCGAAAGACGTCATCGTCGCCCAGCGCGTTTGCGACAATCTTTGTGAAATCGCGATAGCGCAACCCGAGCTCGCGCAACAACGAGCGGTCTACCGGGCTTTGGCCGTACAGATAGCCGCCCAGCGTCCCTGCAATCGCGGCCCGTGTCTTGTCGATGAGGCGCGGCAACCACTTGATGCCGCCGAGCTCCTCGTTCCAGCGGCGCGGCGCCTGTGCCCTCAAATCCCGAACATCCATGCACGCCAACCTTCGCGAGAGGGCGGCCACCTTCCGGGGCCGTAACCTGCCGCGATGAAGAACGCAGTTTATTTCAGTATTTTGCTTGCGGCCCTCGCCGCAGCTATGGCCGGGTGTGCGCACCGGGCTCAAACCACATCGGCACCCGGAGCTTTGAGCCTCGGTATGGTGACCGATGTAGGCGGGTTAGGCGACCGGTCGTTCAACGATTCGGCCCACGCGGGACTGCTGCAGGCTCAATCGCAATTGGGAGCGCGCATTCAAGTCTTGCAGTCCAAATCTGCGGCAGATTATCAGCCGAACTTGCAAGCGCCCACCAATCAGCACTTTGATGAGATTTATGCCATCGGGTTTTTGATGAACAAAGATCTCGATCAAATGGCCAAGGCCAATCCCAAACAAAACTATGCCATTATCGATGCCGTCGTCGACGACCCGAACGTTGCCTCCATTACCTTTAAAGAAGAAGACGGCTCGTTCTTGGCCGGTGCGCTCGCCGCGATGGTTTCAAAAACGCACACTATCGCGTTTCTCGGCGGCCAGGATATCCCGCTGCTGCGCAAGTTTGAAGCAGGTTTTACCGCCGGCGCACACGAGATCGATCCCAAGACGAACGTCCAAGTAAAATACGCCGGCTCGTTCGAAGATGCGGGCGCCGGCAAAGAACTTGCAAACCTGCTCTTTGACTCTGGCGCCGATATCATTTTTGCGGCCGCCGGCAAAGCGGGGCTCGGCGCCATTGAGTCAGTTAAATCGCGCCCCGGCAAGTTCATCATCGGCGTCGATTCGAATCAAGACGGACTCGCTCCGGGTAAAATTTTAACGAGCATGGTCAAGCGCGTCGACGTCGGCGTCTTCCGTACCGCGCAAGCGGCAAAGAATAAAACGCCGCTGCACGGCCATCTCATCTTAGGACTCAAGGACAACGGTATTTCGCTGACCGACTTTCAGTACACCAAGAACGACGTGACGCCTGCCATGATGAAGAAACTCGATGCCATTAAGGCCGCGATCATTGCCGGTAAAATCGCTCCACCTGCAACGCGAGAAGATCTCGCCACCTTCAAACCGGTCGCGATCTGAATCAAGGCAGCACGCTCGCGCTCTCGCTGCGCGGCATACGCAAGACCTATCCGGGCGTCGTGGCTGTCGACGGCGTCGATCTCGATTTATACGCGGGCGAGATTCACGCCCTGGTCGGTGAGAACGGCGCCGGAAAAAGTACGCTTGCGAACATTGCCTTCGGCACCGTAAAACCGGATGCGGGGACGGTACAAGCCTCCGGAACGATCGGGCTTGTCCATCAACACTTCGAACTGGTCGGCCGTTTGCGCGTTTGGCAAAATATTTTGCTCGGACGCGAGCCGCGCCGTGGATTGGTAATCGATGCTGCGGGCGCTAAAGCGCGTGTGCTGCAACTCGCAAGTGACAACGGACTGGAGATCGATCCAGACGCGTTCGTAGAAGATTTACCAATCGGTATTCAGCAACGTGTTGAATTGCTGCGCGAACTCCAGCGCGAACCGAGCGTCTTATTACTCGATGAACCGACGGCGGCACTTGCACCCGCGGAGATTGCCTCGTTCTTTACGACCATCACACATCTTGCCGAACGTGGCACTGCGATCATGATCGTCACGCACAAACTGCAAGAGGTCATCAGCTATAGCGTGCGCACGAGCGTTATGCGTCACGGAAAGATCGTGGGCTCGATGCTAACCGCCTCAACCACGCTCGACGACATTGCGCGCGAGATGGTAGGCGGCGAGATTCCGGCGGTTGCAGACCGCGCGCCCACGACACCCCGGCCGTGTCTGTCGGTTCGTGATTTTAGCGCAGGCAGCGGCTCGAACCGAGTAACCGAGGTCTCGTTCGACGTGCAGGGCGGGGAGATCGTCGGAGTGGCCGGCGTTGAAGGAAATGGTCAATCACCGCTCGCCGATGCACTTGCCGGAGTCGCAACCTATACGGGCACCCTGACGATTTCGAGTTCGAAAAAACGGCCCGGCGTCATACCGCAAGACCGCCACCGTGAAGCGCTGGTTATGCCGTGGTCGATCGTCGAGAACGCAATCCTGGGACGGCAACATGATCCCGGCGTTCAGAAAGGCGCACTGCTCGACCGCAAAGTAGCGCGCGCCGATGCCGAATCGATTGTTGAACGTCTCGACGTTCGAGCCGCATCAGTCGACGTACCGATCAAAACGCTCTCGGGCGGCAATCAACAGAAGGTCGTCGTCGGCCGTGCGCTCCTTGGCGAACCGGATTTGGTACTCGCGTATCAGCCGACGCGCGGCATCGATGTCGGCGCGGCCGCCCTCGTGCAATCGCGCTTGATGGAAGCACGTAATGCCGGTGCAGCCGTTTTGCTTGTCTCTTTCGAACTGGACGAAATCCTGACGCTTGCGGATCGAATTCTTGTGCTGTATCGCGGCAATATCGTCGGCACGTTCGACCGCGCAGAAATCGATCGCGCACAAATCGGCCGCTTGATGGCCGGCTCGAAATGAACGCGCGCCGTTTGCTTGCCGGCCCGCTCGGTGCAATTCTACTTGCGCTCGTACTCATGGCCGCTGCGATGCTTGTTGCGGGTGTCAGCCCGGTTGACGGCTTCGCCGCGCTCTTTGCCGGCGCGCTCGGCGGACCGAATCAGATCGCGGAAACGCTCGTGCAAACTACTGCACTGCTCTTCCCCGCGCTCGGTATTTGCCTGGCGTTTCGCGCGGGACTCTTCAACATCGGCGCGGAGGGCCAGTTGCTCATCGGCGGACTGTTTGCGGGCGCCGTCGGCTCCCACTACGCGATGCCCGCCATCGTCGCGTTTTTCGTCTTACTTCTTTGCGGCTTCGTCGGTGGAGGACTCTGGGGCGGCATTGCGGGCGTAATGCGCGCAAAATTCGGCGCAAATGAAATCATCTCTACGTTGATGCTCAATTTCGTTGCGGTCTTCTTCGCAAGTTACCTTGTTGTTGGTCCCTTGAGAAGTCCGCTAGCGACCGGAGCTGAAACCGCGCCGCTTCCGCCCTCGGAATGGCTGCCGATTCTTATTCCAAACAGCCGCCTCTCGATTGCGCTCCTCGTTGCAATTGCGCTTGCCATCCTGCTGCGATTCGTGTTCTCAAAAACGGTTTTCGGTTACGATTTGCGCGCGGCGGGCGAAGCCCCGGAAGCTGCGCGCCGTAACGGCGTGAACATGGCGCGCATGAACGTGCTCGCGATGACCCTCTCGGGCGCAATTGCCGGCATCGGCGGCGCGACGATTGTTACGGGCGTGCTGCATCGATTCAATACACAACTCAGCCCTGGATACGGGTATACCGCAATCGCGGTCGCTTTGGTCGGCGATCTCGATCCGCTTTGGATTTGCGTCGCCGCGTTCGGCTTTGGAATTCTAGAAGCGGGGGGTCTAGCGATGCAAGCTTCCGCGCAAGTACCAAAGGATGCCATCCGCGTTATCGAAGGATTGGTCATCGTGGTGCTTGCGGCACGCCGCTTTGTCGCCACGCAAACGGAGAAAACAACCGCATGAACGATGCTGCAAGCGTAGTAATGCTGATCGTTTCCCTCACGCTCATCAAAGCGACGCCGCTGATTTACGCCGCGCTTGCGGGCGTTATTTCCGAGCGCTCTGGCGTTATCAACATCGGCCTTGAAGGCATGATGGTTGCCGGTGCGTTCACAGCCGTTGCGGTATCCGGTCCCACGGGAAGTGTCGTGCTCGGCATCATCGCGGGCATTATCGCGGGGGCGCTCTTTGGGCTCTTTCTCGGAATTCTCGCGACGAAATTCCGTGTCGATCAGATCGTCGCCGGAACCGGTATCAATCTCATTGCGATCGGCGGCGCGGCTTTTGCGCTCGTGCTCGTCTTCGGACAACCCGGTGCGAGCAAAGAAGTCCCCTCACTCGAGGGCGCGAGCTGGATTCTGATCGCGCTCGCCTTCGCCAGTGCCGCCGGCCTCCACGGGCTGCTGTATTACACGCCATGGGGACTGCGCGTCCGGGCGTGTGGCGAGAATCCGCACGCCGTGGCGGCAGCAGGCCTAAATCCGCTGCGCACGCGCATCATCGCCGTGACGATCGGGGGCGCGCTCGCCGGCTTGGGCGGCGCGTATCTTTCGGTGGGCGAACTCAACCTCTACTCCGACGGAATGGTCGCGGGTCGAGGCTTTATCGCGCTCGCCGCGGTCATCTTCGGACGATGGACGCCTTTTGGAGCGACGGGCGCCGCCATCTTCTTCGGATTGTTCGAGGCGCTTCAATTTGCACTCCAACGCAGCGGAATTCCAAACGAAGCAATGCAAGCATTGCCCTACATTGCTGCGCTGGTTGCGCTGGCCGGCCTCACCGGCCGGGTTCGAGCACCTGCTGCGGACGGCGTCCCGTATTAAGGCGTTCTCATCGCGTTCTCATGTTGATATGAGACAAAGGTCTAAACTAGCCATGACGAACAGCCGACTTACTACTATGCGATCCTCGCTCGCTCTCCCCATAAATTGCAAGCAATTTTCGGGGACCCCAATCGTTTGAAAAGTGTTGCGGCGCATGCGCCTCCACGCCCCCAATACGCAAAGCGCATCGGGGCCCTAGCTATCGCTGCGCTCTTACTCGTCGCCCCAATAACTGCGGGCGCTGCAATAATGCCGGGGCCGCTTGCGGACCTGCAAATGCAACTTGCCGCGATATCGCTCCACGCTCCCGGCCACGTTGCGATGCAAATCAAAGATCTGAGCTCCGGATTTAGCGAGGGCATCAATGCCGGAGCCAGTATGCCGGCCGCATCGACCATCAAGATTCCGGTCATGGTCGAAGTCTTTCATCAATTACAAGAAGGCAAGTTCGATTTCAATTCACCCGTGACGCTGCGCCGTTCCGACAAAGATTGGGGATCCGGCGATCTCTCCGATGCGCGCGTCGGATCGAAGTACCCGGTCTCGCAACTCCTCACCGCAATGATTACCGTCAGCGATAACACGGCAACGAACATGCTCATCCGCTTGGTCGGCCGTGAAGCCATCAATGCTGAGATGATCGACATGGGATTACAACACACGAAACTCAGCGATTACATTCGCAGCGAAGGCAATGGCATTCGCTGGGCGCTGCGCAGTTCGGCGGCCGACATGGTGATGCTGCTCGCACAAATGGCGAACGATCAACTTATCGACGAATGGTCATCGCGCCAGATGATCAGCATCTTAAGCGGTCAACGGCATAATTCGCTGATTCCCGAACCGCTCCCCGGCGGCGTCCAAATCGCGCATAAGACGGGCACACTTCACGATACGCTCAACGATGTCGGCATTGTGTACGCAGCTTCCTCGCCGTACGTTATTGCGGTCATGACGACCAATTTGCCGTCGCTTGGCGCTGGTCGTCGTTTTATCCGCGGCGTGTCGCGCCTCGCATACGACAACCTGATTCGCTTCAGCGACTGGCGAGAAGCCAATGGCAGTCAGCCGGTCGCGCCGCAGAATCCGGTGACCGCTCCGGCAGACGGTTCTTCGGACACACCGATGTGGGGCGGAACACCAAACGATCCGCAGGCTTCGCCTAGCCCAACTCCTCGCTAATCCAGACGTGTCGTGCTTCGACAAGCTCAGCATGACAAGATGGGGCTCGGCATGACAATATCATGCGGTGACTTTGCGGCCGGCGTAGACCGGCGTGAGCCAGCGTGAATATTTCGGGTTTTGCCCGCGGACGCACTTTGCGTAGAACTCCGAGAGCTCGCGCGTGAACGGCCCCATCGCGCCGTCACCAACCGGGCGTAGGTCGACGGATGAAACGTGTACGACTCCGGCAGCTGTGCCGGTGAAGAAAATTTCTTCCGCGCCGTAGAGTTCGCCGCGGTCGATCGAACGCTCGATAATCGGGATTTGAAATTCATGACGCGCGATTTCCAAGATGGAACGCCGGGTGCAGCCTTCGAGAATATTCTGCGAGGGATCAGGCGTGAAGATATGGCCGCGCTTGATCAGAAAAATATTTTCCGCCGAGCCTTCGGAAACGTGGCCGTCGGCTGAGAGCATGATCGCTTCATCGTAACCGTTTTGAACCGCTTCGCTCTTCGCGAGTGCGGAGTTCACATAAAGGCCGGTAATCTTCGCGCGTGGCGGGGCGGATGCGTCGTCCGCTCGTCGCCAGGAGCTCACGCAGGTCTTCAGACCGGCAGTGCTATTCCCCAAATAATTCGTAAAGGGAATCGGAATAATCGCGAACGCATCGGGCACGCCGTGCAAGCGAACGCCGATGTCTTCGGCCGATTTATAGACGCATGGGCGGATGTAAATGTCGGTCTCAAACTTATTGCGCGCGGCAAGCTCGGCCGTGATTTCAACAAGTTCATC
>JACRUB010000205.1:0-1827 GCA_014305015.1 Vulcanimicrobiota bacterium
GCCGCGAACTTGGGCAGGCACTCGTCGAACATCCCGGTATCGACAAGATTGCATTCACCGGCAGCACGGCCACCGGCAAACGCGTAGCGGCGACGGCCGCGCAAACCCTCAAGCGCGTGACGCTTGAGCTGGGCGGGAAATCGCCGTCGATAATTTTCGACGACGCAGAAATTGATGCAGCCGTCGCGGGTGCACTCTACGGCATTTTCTACAATGCCGGCCAAACATGCGAAGCGCGCTCGCGCGTCCTCGTGCACGAAGCGATTTACGATGAGTTCGTCGCAAAGTTCAGCGAAAAAGCCAAAACCCTGCGCGTCGGAAACCCCGAAGATGCGAAAACGCAGATCGGTGCGATTACGATGCAAGAGCAGTTCGAGAAAATCGCTTCGTATTGCGATATCGCCGAGCAAGAGGGCGCGACGCGGCTCTTCGGCGGCATGCGTGCCGAGATCGAGGGCGAAAATCAGCAGGGCAGTTTCTGGTCGGCCACTGCTTATGAAGCCTCACCAACGCATCGCATCTCGCGTGAAGAAGTCTTCGGGCCCGTTGCGACGTTTTTGAAGTTTGCGAACGAAGCCGATGCAATCAAGATTGCGAACGATTCCGATTACGGGCTGTCCGCCAGCGTGTGGACACAGAACCTCGGGCGCGCAAACCGCGTCACGAAGGCCTTGCGCTCGGGAACGGTTGCGATCAATACGCCGTACGCGGTCTTTCCGGGCATCCCGTTCGGTGGGTACAAGCAGTCCGGCTACGGCCGCGAGCTTGGCTTTGAGACCCTGCATCTGTATTCCGAGATCAAGAGCGTGATTACGTACATCGGGGAGAAACCCGTCAACCCGTTCGGAGTATAGACTAGCATCGAACAGCTAAAGATCGGCTCAACCTACGACACAACCTACGGCACGCTCTGGAAGGATGGCACCTATTTCGCGCGCGGCACGAAAGTGCTCGTGGTTGGGTTGCACCTCGACCAAGGTTTTTGCGTGCGCTTTCCGGCGGAGATGGATGGCGAGCCGCTTGAGACGTGGGAAGACTGGACCGAGACGGATTTCCTAGCCGAAGAAGGCACCATCGAAGCCGCCCAAAGCGTTTCCGCTTCAGTGCTTGCCGAAGCGCGTGAAGTGCTCAGTGATGCCGAGGATGGCTGCCACTTGCATCTGCACGAAGGCGAAGAATAGGGGCTACGTTAGCTTAACCAAATTCTTCACACACAACCGCAGTTACGATGCCGTACGCGAGATGCGGAATAATGTCGCTTAGCCAATCTGCCGCGCGCCATTTGGTGGGATCGGTAAGATGCAGCCTCACCATCGGAATGTCGCTTGCGGCCATTGCTGCGGCACCCACGGCTATCCCGCGTATCGGCAACGGAACAGAGCGCAAATACGGATGCAGGACGCCGTAGGCCGCCCCAACTCCAATTCCGACGGCATATCCCATCAACGCCCCGATGGCGCTCCAGCGATTCTTTTCTTCTTCGCTTTGCGTTTCGTCCTTTTCGGGACGCAATCCAATCAGTGCAGCCAGCGCTTGCGCAGTCTTCGCCGGCATATCGCTCGGACTGCGCCCGCGAGACGCCATGTCCAGATAACTCACGATATCGAGTGCCATCGTGCCGGCTGCCCCCGCAGTTGCTCCGAGTGCTAGGTTTTTCATCATGATCCGCCCGCGCTAATTTCCGAGCGTGATCGTTTGCCCGATTGAAATCGAGGGTTGGCAGTTCACAACTTTGATTGGACCGGCTTGCCCTGCCGGCGTGTAGTTTGCACTAAAGCAATATTGGACGTTCGGAGCGCCGACGGAAAGTGTTACGGCGCCACTTGC
>JACRUB010000205.1:1927-3426 GCA_014305015.1 Vulcanimicrobiota bacterium
CGATAGTACTCGCGAAAGAGCGCGGATGCCACGCTTCCCGGCCAATGTGGCGGCAAGAGTGCACTTGGCAGTCCTGGATCCAGATACAAAAAGCGGCGGAAATCTTGTACGAGCCACACGCGCTCGACGAAGGCATCAGCGACAGAGAGAGCGTCGCTCGCACGTTCGGCTTCGAGACGAGGAGTGTAGTACTCGATGAATTCGCGATACGCGATGGCAATGAGCTCCAAATCCCATGACCGTTGCAACAATTCAGAATCGCTCAGCGGACCGGCGTAATCGGCGAGAAAGAAGTGCACGTGTTCGGAGACGCCGTGGGTTTGGGTGGTTTCGCGAATCGCAACCGCGATATCGCGTGGTGAGATCCAGGTGGACGGTGATAGTGGTGCAAGACCGAGCAAAATCAAGTCTTTGCGCAGGCGGTCGCGGCGTTCGCGATTCTTCTCGGGAATTGCGTAGGTGAGCAGGCGCCAACGCCCGTCCCACTCGAGGGCTGGCTCGTAAATGCGTGGTGCGATGGCGTCGACGCGTCGTACGCCGCGCTCGGTTAGCGCATAGTAGGCCCGGTTGCCCTGTTTGACCGCGGTCAGCCACCCTTGGCGGGACATCCGCGAGACCGCCTGACGGACCGCGGCCTCCGAGAGTCGGAACTCGGCCATCAGGCGGACGAGGCTCCCGATCCAGAGCGACCCTGTCCTGAGCCGTGTCGAAGGGCCATATTTGTGCACGAAATCGCCGTACAGGGTGAAAATGACCGAATTCGGCCTCGTAACCGGGCGGGCTGGGACCTTGACACCTTCCCGTTGCATGGTGGTAGTATAACGCTATTCCCACGACCGACGCAATTTTCGTCACACGAGGATAGAATGTCCAGAATTTCCACTTTCGAGGACTGGGTCGACCTGCTCAAGCAATGGCAGGACGACATCGGCCTCAACAAAGAGCTGATGGACCGCTACATGCCCGGCTATGAGTTCGAGGCTAAGTACGGCGAGTTGCCGACCAACGAAATCACTTTCGGTGAATTCAAAGGCGACCGCAAATGGGAGAAGATCATGGAGCTCCCGGATCAACGCATGCGCGACGCCGTGCTCAATATGGTTATCTATCAGGGCGATACGGAGTTTGCCTCAAACGAGCAGCAACGCTTTCTCGTGAACAACGCCCCCTCGGAATACGATCTGGCCTCACTCGTGCGCATCATGGTCGAAGAAACACGTCATGGGTATCAAATGTGCCACTTGCTCGTCAAGCATTTCGGAAGCGACGGAAAGATCGAAGCGCAAAAGATGCTCGAACGCCGCGCATTTGGCAAGAAGAATCGTTTGCTCAACGCTTTTAATGACGATGTCACGCACTGGCTCGATTTTTTTGCGTATACGAATTTCATGGACCGCGACGGAAAATTCCAATTGACGATGCTCTCGCACTCGGGCTTCTCGCCGCTCGCGCAGTCCATGGGTCCAATGCTCAAAGAAGAATCGTTCCACATGGGCACC
>JACRUB010000162.1 GCA_014305015.1 Vulcanimicrobiota bacterium
GCAGTGCACCGAGCAGGAGGAAGCCGCAGAACACCAAGACTCGCATTCTTAAAACCCCAATGCCGCACCCACTTCCAGAATGGTATCGACCGTCACGTCGGGGGCGGGCGCATCCGGCGGCACGGTTTCGCCGTGAACGTTCATCCAAACGGTGAAAAGTCCGGCCTTGTGCGCACCTCGAATGTCGCGCTCGTAGCGGTCGCCCACCATCGCGCTCACCGCCGGTGAACGTTCCAGCTTCTGACATGCGTGCGCGAAGAGCAGCGGGTCGGGTTTGATCATCCCCACTTCGTCGGCAATAAAAATCGCATCGAAGTAGTCGCCGATTTGCAAGAGCGCAATCTTCTCGCGGTGCGTTACGGAGAAGCCGTTCGTTACGAGTCCGAGTTTTACGCCGCGTTCGCGTAGCATTCGCAAGAGATCGACCGCGCCCGGAAAGAGCTTGAAATATTTCGTGCGATAGCGATTGTAGTTCACGGCGGCCTGCTGCGCGACGGCCTCGTCGTCAATGCCTATTTCGGCAAGCGCCGCGCCCCACAACTGGGCGCGAATGTTTTCCAACTTCTTATCCAACGCCGAAGCATCCAGCTGTTTCCAGAAGCCCTCGGCTTGCGCAATGTAGGCGCTTTTGAGTTTGAGCGCATCGATGCGGTGCTCGGCCGCAACTTCCCACGCCACTTCTTCGGCCGCACTCTTATACGCGAGCGTATCATCGTGCAGGGTATCGTCCAAATCGAAGAGGACTGCTTCAATCGTGCGCTTCATGAGAAACGCACGCGAAATGAACGCAAGGCAAATGGACCAATGGGGGCAACAATCATCTCCTCTTGGATCGAAAGCGTGCCTTCGCGCTCGCGCTCCAGTGCGTCGATCTCGTGAATCGATTTGACGCGGCCTGCGCTGCGGATCCGCGCCATGCATGCGTGACCGTCGCATTCACGAATGCGCAAGATGACGCCGTCGCCGTCTTGGGCGGGCTTACACGCAACAACGAGCACGTTCTCTTGTTCGGGAACGAACAGCCGCACGCGGGGCTCGTGCGCAAAGCGCCACCACGCCACTTCAAGCGCGCCGATGCCGGCGCCGGCGCACGGCGCGAAAGCGTAGCGGATCGCGTGCACCCCTTGATCGGCAGCCGGATCCGGCCAGACGGTGCCGCGCAGAAGTGAATGCCCGATGTGAATGCCGCCCTTCGGCAGCGTTCGTGCGCTCCAACCGTAGGTATCGAGCGCAAAGATGCCGAGCGCAATCTGCGAATCAGCCGCCATCGCAAATCGTTGGCCCGGAACCTCGTATTTCGCTCGGTCTTGTGGCGTGGAAGCCGTCGCGCCCCGCACGACGGTTCCGTGCGGCGCCCCGTACGTCACTTCGCCGGCGCGAATTGGAAGCCAATTTTCGACGCGCAGCAGGGTGCGCGTCGTGCGCCAATCGCAATCCAACTCGACGCGCAGAAATGGTTCGCCCGAGCGCAAAGAAATACGCATCGCAAACGTCGATTTCTTATACTGAAACGGAACCACCAACTCGCCGCCGGCGATCGAGCCCGTTCCATGTTTGGGGTGCAGCACGCGCTTGTCGTATGCCGCGTCGATATTCCAGGCTTCCCATTTTTCCGGGCGGTCGTTGTACAGTGCCAGAACATTTGCCTGGGAGACGCAGTTGCGCCCATCGGGACCGGCAAGCTCGCCGATGATGCCGGCTGCACTTACTCGCGCGGTGATCATGCCGTTCTGGAAGGCGTAGGCTCCGTCGTCCAGCAGTTGCGGCTCATGCATCCTCGGCGGCGCGAGCGCCGCCCGCGCACGTGGCAACACGGAGCTTGTCCCTTTAAGAACGCCCTCAAGAATGCCATTTGCGGTATCGTATTCCGCATGCACGTCATCATAGACAGCGCCGATTGAGGTCCCCGGAAGTACGTCGTGAAATTGATTTCGTAAAACGATTCGCCACGCTTCATTGAGATTCGCGCGAAATGCGGCATGCAGATCGCGAGGCGATCGCACCGCCTGGCACCACGCGGCCGCTTCTTCCGCACGTTCGAGACGCCGCTCCAATTCGGCGTTACGTGCCTTGATATCATGATGCGTCGTGTAGACGCCGCGGTGATATTCAAGGTAGAGCTCACCTTGATGTATCGGGAGTCGATCGCGGCGGGAATCGACCGTCTGGAACCAATCGAGCGGCCTCACCCAATATCCGTCTTTGCGTGCATCGCCAATCATCTCTTCGGTCACGCCGCCGCCGCCGTCACCGAAGCCCGCTACCACCGGCTCTTGCCGCTCGCATGCAAGCCGCAGGCGTTCGGGCCCTAGTCCGCCGTCATAGGATGCGATCAGCGCGCCGGTGACGTCACTCCCATCAGGGCCGCGCCACACAAACTGTGGATAGGGAAATTGCGTCGTGTCGTTCCAGCGCAACTTGGTTGTAGCGAAATACTTGATGCCGGCGTGATCGAGGAGTGTGGGCAACGTATTAGCAAATCCGAAGGTATCGGGCAGCCATGCGACTTGCGGCCGCACCGCGAAGCGCTCGGTGCAATACGCATCGGCAAAGAGCATCTGGCGCAGCAATGATTCACCCGAAGGCAGATTGCAATCGGGCTCAACCCACATCGCCGCAATCGAAGCATCGAAACGTCCGGTTTGCACGAGCGCCGCGACCTCTTGGAAAAAAGCGGGATCGCTTTCTTCAACAAACGCATAGAGCTGCGGCTGGCTTTGCGAGAAGATAAATTCCGGGAAGCGCTCGAGCAAATTCTTCGCGATCGCGAAGGTTCGCATCGCTTTGCGCTCCGTTTGCGCATAAGTCCACAACCAAGCGACGTCAAGATGCGAATGTCCGATCAGTGGAACGCCGGCAGACGGCGTACGCTTGAAGGGTTGCTCTTGCGTACTGCGTGCTTCTAGCTGCAACGAGGGTGCTTGCGCAGCTTGCCGGTTAAGCCACCACCACGAAATGCCAGGTCCCGATGGCAGCCCGTTGGTTGGGAGACTGCGCTCTTCAACTTCCATCAGGACTTGCGCGCCGGTCGCGGCTTCTATGACGATGCTCTCATGCTCGCGATCGAATGCGCCCTCAACTTCGCCATCGACCCGCAGTAACGCGCCGGTACGTGTCGGGTAGCGCACTTGAACTGTGCCGCCGGCATCAAGCATTCCGGAAAGCAGGATTACGCCGTCTCGCGCGCCGGACTTACGAAGATGCACCATACGGTCGTCGATTCAGTTGCGCTGCACGAACACCTCGCAACTGGTTGCGTACGACCCAGACGCGGATGTGCTTGCAGCGGCGGTCAATCGCCAGAGACTAGTTAGGCTGCCTGCAGGCGCTCAAACTCCGCATAGAGATCGTTGTCCTCACGGTCCATGCGATCGGTGAGCGCCTTGACGATCGCTCCATTCTGA
>JACRUB010000197.1:0-9940 GCA_014305015.1 Vulcanimicrobiota bacterium
TCGCGAGACTGCTGCATTTGGCGGTCGTTGCGCGAAGAGTGCAATATCTTACGCCCCAGGCTGCCAAGCGCAATTCGTAAAAACTCATTCACCTTGTCGGCCTCGCTCGTTCCCGCCGCATTCGATTGCAGGTCAGCGCCTTTCCAAAACACTTGGCGAACAAGATAGGGATCATCATCAAGTGTCAGCTTGGGAAGAATTTGCCAGATTTGGGGCGTGGCCGGACTTTGCTCGAATTCTGCGATAGCATCGCCTGCGATTGCGTCGCGTGACCGGGACGGAAGTCGCCCGAAACTCTTCGCGAATGCGTGAAGGGTTTCGGGTGCGTAGCGAACCCGAAAATAGCTCGTGGCATCCGTCAGCGGCTCTGCCGCGCATCCAGTCGTGTAGGTAAACATTTTACGGTCAACCAGGGTGTCATTTGGCAACATGACTGGCCACCACTGGGTTGATGGTTGATTTAGGATGATGCGCCGGCGTCCGTTCAGACAAGGTTGCGCGATCGCTTCAATCCGTGCGTAGCCTTTCTGGTAGAGCCACGGATACTCGATGAAATTCAGCGAACGCGGCGAAGCACGATTCATCGCATTGAAGAAATCATGAGTCGAAGCGTTTCTATACGCGTGGGCGATTAAGTAGTTCGTGAGCTGGGAGCGGAAGCGGCGAGGACCAACGACATGTTCGATGAGCGCGATCATGTTCGCAGCCTTCTGATACTGAGTAGGTGAGAAAGAAATAGACCAGCGATCTTTTCCGGTTGGCCGAATCGCTTCTCTACCGCGGTCACGCATGAGGAAGAACATCCGCCCGAAATAGCCCTGCGAGTCTTGATACCATTTTGGATGCAGATCGCGGGAGGCCCGCTGTTGCATCCACTCGGCGAAGCCTTCCGTTAACCACAAATCGTTCCAGGCATCGTGCGTAACCAGATCGCCGGTCCATTGGTGCGCTATTTCGTGCGCGACCGTAGAGAAGATATTGAACTCCTGGCCCTGTAGTGGGCGCTTGGGATCAAGCTCCATAAGTTGTTCGCCACTAGTTATCACTCCCCAGTTCTCCATCGCATTTTGAAAGCCCGGAACGACAACGAGGTCGAGTTTTGGCATCATGTAGGGGAGCGAAAAATAGTGTTCATCGTAGAGAAGCGCTTCTCGTGCGTTTCGCAGCGCCGGCAAAGCGCGCCACACGTCGCTGGGCGGTGCGTACAAAGTGATTCTCGTTTTCCCCGCCATAATCGATGCGTGGGCATACTTGCCTGCGCACAAAGCAACGAGGTACGTGGACATGGGCGGCGTTGGCTTGAACGTAACGATTTTGCGATATGGCGCCGAGGGACGTTCGGATTCCACGGGCATATTGCTGATGGCGGTGAAGTCTCTTGGTACGACGACGCTTATGTGAAAACGGGCCTTAAAAAGAGGCTCGTCCCAGCCGGGGAACACCGTTCGTGCCGAGACCGGCTCCATTTGAGTAGCGAAGAACGATTGGTGACCTGGGCCATGAACGAGGAACATTCCCTCCTGTAGAAAGCTGCCATTTTGAAGACGTGCGACGTAGGTGATGCGCAACTGGTGCATGCCCCGTGAGAATGCGGACGCAAAATGCAGCCGATACAAGCCCCTAATGCTGTCGAAGAGCTCGATCCGCGTGGGCGTAGAGCCATCAAGCGTAATTCGTCCGAACCGTATCTGCTTAGCATAGAACGCCAGAGTCTTACTTGCGGTATCGAAGCGTAAGAGAACGCGTTCGTTACCGCCGAGGGTACGCTCAACCAAATTCGGATCAATCGCAAGCTCGTATGACACCGGGACGATGGTCTTCGGAAGGTGACTCTGAGCGAGCCAGAAGGTGCGATCTTGCGCCACTGACGGGGCCGGAAGGATAAGAAAAACGAAGAGAGCGCCTACTATAGACGCTTTACACGCACACCACATAAGAAATAATTAAGGATGCATTCCCATAAGCCCTCTCCGAGGGCGCAGCGTTCTCGAGTCACGTGAAAAAACGGCCCATGCTTGAACGGCTGCACATCTTTAACCGTGATACGCTCGCGGCAACCCGCAAGTGAGTTCCGCATGAAGCAATCATTAACTACGCGGCGTTCAATGACTCCACGCTGAAATATTTGTGCAGGCCGGTAATCATGAAGATCGCATGCAACCGCGCGTTCGCGCCAACAAGCCGCAGCCGGCCGGGCCGCGCTTTGTGTTCGATCTCAATGAGTAGACCGAGAAGCGAGGCATCCACCTTTTTTACGTCCGAGATATCGATCGTAATATCGGAGCCTACGCTGCTAGCGGCAATGCTTGCACGAAGTTCCTCGATGCGGTCGTACTCGCAGTTTCCGGTCCAGGCTAATGAATTCAGGCAAGCAGCGGGTCCGGCGGCAGAATGGGTCATCAGAACGCTCCCGTGGCGAGATACCTGTTGAAGCTACCATCACGCGGTAACGCCGCGGTAACGCCGGCGGGGATTAGCGGAAGCTACGAAGAGTTATCGTCGGAGGCTTCCATGCCGACCGTGCGCAAATCGATTTCGTTGTAGTGCACGGGTTTTTCGTGGGTGGGAACGAGTTCATGGTCATCTATCGCAATATGATTGCGGATGTCGCCTAAGACTTGCTCGCACAGCCGCTTCTCGTACGGGCCGACGGTAATCGTGTTTCCGTCCATCATACGCGCGCGGATGTAGTAACTGCGTGCCACACGGCCATCATGGGCTACGCCGCCCTAGAAAAGCAAGTCTAACTCTGCCTACCACTCGACAAGACGCTTGCTTGTTAAGGGAATAATTGGACTACTTCCGTTGCGTTCATCGCGGCCGCCAATAGCCGTGCCGCGAGGCCGCGGTGACATCCTTGGGGGTAGCGCTCGACACAACACAGCACGGGAGCGCGAAAATCTTTTAACTCTCGCGCAAGCTGTCTGCGTTCGGATTTGCGCTCTTTCGCGCGGTCGTCGGCCGCATACTGAATCGCGCGCGTCGCGTGTAATTCGGCCGTCAGGCGCTTTGCATTTGCGAAAGGATAGAGCGGGCCGCGCACGCCCCGGCGGCGCCTGACATCAAGGAAGATGTCGATCCCGGCGCTCGTTATCGCCGCAAAGAAACGCTCTTTGTCCGAGCCGTACACGCCGATTGTGTAGACGATAGTCATGATGCAAACTACGCGGTCTCAAGGAACGGACGTGCGTGCCCCGTACTACAATCGCCATGAATCTGAAGAGTCTTTTTGCGCGCTATCCGCAGGAGGTCGCGCCGGGCGTCAAGCGCTATCGAGTGCACGGCGTGGAAATCGATGTTGCCGACAGCGAGACCTCGATTGCCCCGCTAATTATCCACGAGCTAAAAAAAGACTACTACGGGTTCAAGAAACTCGCATTTTCAACGGGCGATATCGTCATCGACATCGGCGGCCATGTCGGAATCGTTTCGATGTTTTTGGCGAAGAAGTATCCGTTTCTAAAAATTTACTCGTTTGAGCCGATGAAAGCGAATTACGAGTACTTCGCGCGGAATGTGGTGCTCAACGGCATTACAAACATTACGCTCAACAATCTCGCAATAACAAGCGACCGGCGCGAACTTGCGATCTCCGGGCCGGCGAGCAACACCGGAGGCACCTCGGCGCACATTCGCAATCTGTCAATGCCGGGTTACGAGATCACCGCTGCTGCCTCCATAACCATGGACGACATCTGGGACCGCTTTTCGATTGGCCGCTGCAAGCTGCTCAAGATTGATTGCGAAGGCAGCGAATACGAGATTCTGAAGAACACGAAGCATCTAGGCGATATCGACTGGATCTCCGCGGAGTTTCACATCAATACCAAGCTGGCAGAAGAAGGCGAGAGCATCGAGGGGCTCGTGGACTACCTGAGCACGTTTGTTCCGCGCTCGCATATTCAATACACAGCCTGCCAGATGGGCGAGTAAGGCGGGGAATAGCTTCGCTCAGCCCACGTTAGGACGGCGAAGGGTCGCCCCCTCGCGCTTGAGCTGCTTGGTCAGCACTGCATCGGTTTTTGTGTCGATCAACTTGCGGAGCGCCGCTTCTACTATCGCGCTTTCGCTCACTTCGGCATTGAAGGCGAGTTGTTTGACGCGCCGTCCCAAAGACGCCGGAACGTTAATGCTCATTTTGCGGATTTTATCGGCGTGGTCCATCTTGTGTATTACCCGGCTCAGGCGGACGATAATCAGCAGCCTGGCGGCGGCTGAAGCATTATGCAAGGTGGCGTCGAAGCTCTGCGGGGCTTGCTATACCCAGAGGTTTAAATGAAGCGTTCTCTCCTATTGATCGGGCTAGTTGTTGCCCTCAATGCGCCGGCATTCGCCGATTCCGAAACCGCAAATCAAGGGACGACGGCGGTGTCGTTTGCGACTGCCGGTAATCCGATGACCGTTGTGCTGGATGCGCGCCAGGCCTCCCGCGGCCTCATGTTTGCGCACCTCGCGATCCCGGTGCGCCCCGGCCCACTCACGCTCGTCTATCCGAAGTGGATCCCTGGCGAGCATGGCCCTACGGGCCCGTTGCACGTTCTCGCAAGTCTGCACATGAGTGCGGCCGGCCACGCGCTGCAGTGGCGTCGCGACGACGTCGATCTCTACGCGTTTCATGTGGATGTTCCAGCCGGTACCTCATCGCTCAACGTCGATTTCGATGTTCTCATGAACGCCGAGGGCGATACGATGGCCACCAAAAACGTCGCCATCGTCAATTGGAATCGCAACGTGATGTATCAAGCCAATACGCGTTCCGATGAAGTGTTCGCAAAGCCGAGCATCATCTTGCCTGAGGACTGGAGCTATGGAACCGCTCTTCCGAATCCGAGCGCATCGGGTGGTCGTGTCGACTTCGGCGAGGTGACGCTGGAGACGCTTATCGATAGTCCGCTCGACATGGGACGGTTCTCAAAACGCATTGCGCGCTGGTCCTCAGGCGATGCAACCGCTGAAACCGATATCTTCGCCGACAATCCGCAGGATCTCCACATCCCGCCCAAACTTGCGCAAGCCTACGCGAATGCAGTGACTGAAGCTCTCGCCTTGTACGGCGCTCGACATTGGCAACATTATCACGCTCTGCTCACGCTGAGCGACGCGATCGGTTTTCAAGGCATCGAGCATCATCAAAGCAGCGACGATCGTGGGCCTGATGATTTTCTGACCAACCCGATGAAGCAACTCGGGAGCGGAGATTTGCTCAGCCATGAGTTTTCGCATTCATGGAACGGCAAGTACCGGCGCCCATACGATCTGCAGCAACTCAATTTCCAGATTCCCGAACGTACCGATCTGCTCTGGGTGTATGAGGGCATGAATCAATATCTCGGCGATCTGCTCTCCTTTCGCGCGGGCATCCGCGATCCTAAAAAATATCCCGAATATCTAGCGCACATCTACGCGGCGATGGACCAAGAACCGGGGCGCCAAGACGAACCGCTGATCGATACGACGACCGCTGCGCCGTGGCTCTACAGTTCCGGCGGACAATATAGCTCGCTGCGACGCACCGCCGGCGACTTCTATACCGAGGGCGAGTTGATCTGGCTCGATGCCGATACGATTATCCGCGAACGCACGGGCGGCAAACGGTCACTGGACGACTTCTTGCACGCTTTTGCCGGGCCGCCCAATACCATGCCGAAAGTCGTTACCTACGATCGCGCCCAAGTCGAGCAATTGTTGGGCGACACGGCGCCGTACGACTGGCACGGATTTTTCACGCGATACGTGTACCAAGTGTCCGAACATCCTCCGACCGACGACCTCGCCCGTGCGGGCTGGAAACTGGTCTACAACGGTACGCCGAACGAATTCGATAAAGCGCGTACTAGCGCGCGGCATACCACCGATCATTGGTACAGTCTGGGAATACGGCTGACTGCGGACGGAACCGTACGCGACGTCAAGCGTGGCTCGGCCGCTTGGACTGCCGGGATGAGCCCCGGCATGAAAATCGTTGCGATCGATCATCAGGCCTACGATGCCGACTACCTCGAGAGCGCAATCAAGGACTCAACACATTCGAAGTCGCCGGTCTCGCTGCTGGTCGAACAAGACAAGTGGTTCGGAACTTATTCGCTCAACTATCATGGCGGATTGCAATTTCCGCATCTCGAGCGCATAAAGGGAACGCCGGATATGCTCGCCGCGATCATGGCTCCGCATCGTCCTAAATAGCCAGAAGCTCTCCGGCGATCAAAGCGCCATTGGAAAGAAATGCGTCGTGTCCATCGCGCGAGGTAAGTTCTACGTAACGTGCATCGAAGCCGCGAGCTTGCATCCGTAACGATGCCTCATAGACACGCTCCGGCCGGAAGAGCCAGTCCGATGAGATGCCGACGAAGATAAGCCGCGGATCCGTACGTTCGATCGGATACCCGCGCACGTCGAATGCGTCCATCGCTTTCGTGAGGCAGACGTACGATTGGGCGCTCATTCGGCTAGCAAACTGCGCCCCTTGATAGTCGAGATACCCTTCGACGTCGTACTTTGAGCCGCCATTTCTATCAATCCGATTGGAATGACGTTCTTCCAGTAGCTCATCGCTTTTGTAGCTGAGCATGGCGATCTTTCTCGCCAATGACAACCCGTCGCGCGGATCGTTGCGAATCGCTTCGCGCCCAAGTGCATTGAGCGCGATTCCTTGGGCGGAGAAATGATCGTACGCGCCGATAACGATTGCAGTCCCCACGCGCCGCGGATAGGCAAGGGCCCACTGCAACGCTTGCATGCCGCCGAGCGAGCCACCGATCACGATGTCGATGTAGTTGATGCCGAGCCGATGAAGCGCGCGCGCCTGCGCGTTTACCATATCCCCAACCGTTATTGTGGGAAAAGGGCGCACGTCGTCCGGGCCGCTCGACCCGTAGCAGCTTCCGAGTGTGTTGATGCAGATGACACAATCATGCTGGGGATCGAATAGCCGGCCGGGACCGATGAGCGGCGCCCACCAGTCCGCGGCGCGGCTGTTGCCCGAAAGCGCATGCGTCACGAGCACGATCTTATCCGCGGTGACCTGGTCACCGTAGATGGTCGCGTGTTGCTTGACCGCCTCGAGCGACTCGCCGTTTTCTAAGACGAGCCGCCCGATATCGAGCGTTCTTTCGATCACCTCACACCGGTAAGGCCGGATCGTGCAGCGCTTGATCGAGGTCACCGATGATGTCGAGCGGATCCTCGATGCCGACGGAAAGCCTGATCGTGCTGCCGGTGATCCCGCTGTACAGCCGGTCAGCTTCGCTCAGCTGCTGATGGGTCGTCGTCGCCGGATGAATAACGAGCGACTTAGCATCGCCGACGTTCGCGAGCAGCGAGAAGAGCCTGAGATTATCGATAAAGCGCTTCGCCGCCGTCTGGCCGCCTTTAATATCGAAGGTTAGAATCGCACCCTTGCCCTTTGGCAGATACTTCGCGGCTAAATGCTCCGAATGATGTCCGGGCAAACCGGGATAGGAAACGGATTGCACCTGCGGCGCTTTGAGCAAGTAGTCCGCCACCGCTTGTGCGTTGGAAGAATGCCGCTCGAGACGCAAGCCGAGCGTTTCCAATCCTTGCAGCAATAACCAGGCATTGAACGGCGAGAGTGCGGCGCCCACATCGCGCAGCAGTTGAACCCGCGCCTTGAGGATATACGCGAGGTTGCCGAATGCCGCGCTGTATTTCACGCCGCGATAGGAGGGATCTGGTTCCGTGAAATCCGCGAACTTGCCGCTCGCCGACCAATCGAAGTTTCCGGAATCGACGATCACGCCGCCAATGGTTGTGCCGTGGCCGCCGATGAATTTGGTTGCCGAATGAACGACGATGTCGGCGCCATATTTGACCGGCTGCAGTAAATAGGGTGTGGGTAACGTGTTATCCACGATAAGCGGAATGCCGTGAGCGTGCGCGATCTTGGCTACAGCTTCGATATCCAGCACGTCGATCTTTGGATTTCCTAACGTCTCTGCGAAGATCGCTTTCGTCGTCGGCCGAATTGCCGCGGCGAAGTTATCGGGGTTATTGGGATCGACGAAGCTCACCCCAATTCCGAATTTTGGAAGCGTGTGCGCGAATGCGTTGTACGTTCCGCCGTACAGCGAGGCGGAGCTTACGATGTGATCGCCGGCGCGCGCAATGTTGAGGATCGAATATACGACCGCGGCTTGGCCGCTCGACACGCTGAGCGCAGCGACGCCGCCCTCGAGGGCCGCAATGCGCTGTTCGAGCACGTCGTTCGTGGGGTTCATGATGCGCGTATAGATGTTCCCGAACTCTTCAAGCGCAAAGAGGCGCGCGGCATGATCCGCATCGTCGAATTTGTACGAGGTGGTTTGAAAGATCGGAACTGCGCGCGACTTTGTGGCGGGGTCGCCGGAGTGGCCGCCGTGGATTGCGATGGTATCGAACCGGACTGGTGCTTTTACTTCCAACAGGGTGGTCATGAGACAGGTTCCTTTTCCCGGCGGTGAGTTCTAGACGTTGGGACGTCCGTCGCCGGAGCTTGTGGGTGTTGTGTGTCGCGCCAGACCGGCAAAATGCCGGCCGGCGCGATCTGCGCACTCCTAAGAGCGTGCAGAATCTCCGCATCCTGTAAGGCCGGTTGCGGAAATATTTCAAGGGCGGCGCGCACATTAATCAAGTGCGTGCGGTAGCCGTGATGCTCGAGAAGCGTTTGTGCGGGGCGTGCGTCGCGAAATGAATCGAAGCGCAGGATGCGCCCGAGAGAAGCCATGCCGCAGCCCACGTCAGAGCCTTGTGTGAGGGCGCGGGTATTGCGCTGCGGTTGTTGGCCGAATATAATCGCGCGCAGCGCAACGCCCACGTCGGAGATAACCGCGGACGCAGTCGGAATGCTGCCCGCGCCCGCGCCGGAGAAGATGAGCGAGCCCGCAGCCTTGCCGAGAACCCGGATGCAATTATCCACGCCTTGCGGTCCCGCGAATGGATGTGCCCGAAAGACGAGCACCGGCGCGACGCCTGCGCGATAGCCCGCGCCGTCGTTTCGAGCGAACGCCAAGAGTTTGAGGCAATAACCGAGGCTGGCTGCAAACTGAACGTCGGCTTTGCCGATTGCCTCGAGTCCGCGCCGTGGAATCTGTTCCGTAGTGACGGCCGTGCGGAATGCAAGTTGTGAGAGAATCGCGAGTTTATGCGCCGCGTCGAGGCCGCTCACGTCGCTTGTAGGATCGGACTCAGCGTAACCGCAGCGTTGTGCCACCGCCAATGCATCGGCGTACGATGACCCCGCATGCATGCAAGAGAGAATAAAGTTGGTTGTCCCGTTGAGTACGCCGCCGACTTCAAAAATATCCTCGCTTGAAAGAGATTCCCTTATCGTCCGTACGATTGGAATTGCGCCGCCGACCGAGGCTTCGTACTGCAGCGTAACGCCCGTCGAAGCGGCCAGTGCGTGCAAGCGCGGCCCCTGCGTCGCAATGAGATCCTTGTTTGCGGTCACGACGTGCTTGCCACGGCGCAGCGCCCGTTCGACAAACCGCGCCGCATCGGTGAGTCCGCCGACACACTCGACGATCACATCGTTATCGGGATCATCGATAATCCCGAGGGCATCCCGGGTGAGAAGACTCCAGGGAATCGAGACTGGGCGCGGCTTTTCAATCGAGCGCACCGCGATGCGCCGCAACGAGAACGGACCCTCGAGCAGTGCGTTTGCGACGCCACTACCGACCGTGCCGCAACCAAGTAGGCCTATACCGATGGATGATTCCACGAAAGTCGCCTCCTTTTAAGACGGGAAAGCGGAGATAAAGAAAAGAGCCTCTCACTGCTAACCGGTGAGAGGCCCTGTATTCATGACGAGTATCGGGAGCTATGCCATGAAGAACCTACACCGGCTTGCGTGGAAGCGGCACATAAGGCGACAGTTCATCATCATAGTGGGGCGCGAAAACATTTGCGCTAATTTACCACGCTCATGCGCAGATGTCAACAC
>JACRUB010000197.1:10040-17003 GCA_014305015.1 Vulcanimicrobiota bacterium
GAGCTCGGCGTGGCTATCGGCGGGAACTCGCATCGTCCAGTTAGCGCTCGAAGCGGACGACTTTGTGTGGTGCATGTTTTCGGCCGTGATTTGCCAGTCGCCCGGAATCGGTTCCACTACCAGGACATCCTGAGCAAGTGGTTTCGCATTTGAAACCGTTATCTGGTAGGAGCTATCCGACTGACAAAAGCCTGCGATGTGAAAATCGGTTTGCTTCTTGCGCGCCGTTACGTCGAACGAGTTGCCCAAGTGCAGCCGCACCGTTTCATTCTTGGGTGTGTGGTCGATTCGATCGGATCCCAGGAATTGCGAGAGCCCGCGTGAGTCGTTTTTATAGAGCCGTACGATTCCGCCGGGTAGCGGAATGCCGAGTTGCCCGCCCTTATTTTCAAAGGTGACGTACACGCCAAGCGGCAGCCGGTCGCCGAGATCTGGTTGCGCGCTCCGGTAGTACTGCGGCGCTCCGCGCAGTTCCAGCGTCTTGCGAACCGGAACGTTTTGGGCTTGTAGCAATGCGATCTGCTTTGTTTGCTTATCAAGGATTGTGCTCGGGCGCGACATCGTGTACAGGTGATACTCGAAATAGTTCTCTTGAGAAAAGCTGTTGGCCGAGTACACGTCGGCGGTTGTGCCGGCTTTGACTAGGTCACCCATTGCTCTCATTTGTACCACGTTGACGTTACCAGCCACCAGTTGTAGGCGCGCATTCTCGTATGAAACGCCGCTTGTGTTCGAGAGTGTCACGAGGCCGGTGATGGAGAGGTGGCCCTCATCCGATGCGAGCGTGCCGACATAGTCCGCGTGCCACGAAAGTCCGCCGGTCATGTAACTCAGATCAAGCGTCTGGCGAGCACCATGCTCGCTCTGTATCTCAAGTGTAAGCGTGGGCTGGTCGCGAAGGCTGCTTGGGATCTCCGGGTAGATAATGTATCCACGCAACTGGGTTTCGATGCGGTCCTTGTATTGCAGCACGATTCCATTTGTGGCGCTAAGGATGCGCGCTTGTTCACGCGTTTCTCGTTCGCCCGCAAAACGTGGTTCGTGCACGATCGTCACCTCGCGTCCGATGGACTTTTGCAGCAGTGCCGCGGGGTCGAGCACGTCGAAATTGAAATTCTGCTCGAGCACGTCCACCCGGTTGTGCGAACTCAGATCTTCGAGCAATGCGGAAGTTGGGTCCATGATGGCACTGACGTCGCGCCAAGCGATTCGGTTGATCCCGCTGCTCAGCGATACGTTGCGCCGGTCGTGCACGAGTGACATCGTCCCGTTATAGATGGTGAGATTGACCAGTTCGCGATCGCTAACGGTGCTCGCGCGCTCTGCGGGCGCAGCGTGCGCCGGCGCGGTCGTCATAAGTGAAATACAAACCAAGAGAAGAAAGAAGACACGAACCATTTGCGACACCCCTTTGGCAGCAAAGAAAAACTTTTGCTAAGCCAACGGCATGTTCGCAACAAGCGTGACGAGCTGTCACAACTTCGGGTAGAATCATTGTAGATGATCAAAAATTCATTGTGGGGCACACTCGGAATCGCGATCCCCCTCATTACGTTGACCCTGATCCGGCGTCAAACGGGATGGCCGCCTGCGCTGCCGTTCGGATGGCCGGCGGTATGGCTCGGAGGTTTTATTATCCTGATTTTGGTGATCCGCTTGATGGATGCGGTGCTCAAAGATCTCTTTGCGCGCCGGCCGGAGCTGGAGCGGTTTGCTACGGGAGTCCTAATTGGGTGCTGGGTTTTTGCGGGGATTTACCTCCACAGCTGAGCATCGTTACGACTTTTCCGGCAAGCCGGGAGCAGGTTGGCTTGGCGCCCGCCACTAATGGACCCGGGTTCCCCTTCCTATTATTCTGGAGGTCTTTTCCCGCGTGAAAATCGTGGTTACGGTCAAACTCGTTCCGGATCCGAACGCTGAGAAGCGGATGGACACCGCAACGAAGCGGCTTGTGCGCACCGGCGTCGACACCGTGATCAATCCGTACGACGAGTACGCGATTGAAGCGGCGCTACAGCTAAAAGAAAAACTGGGCGGAGATACAACCGTTACCGTGTTCTCGATGGTCCCCGAAACAGGCAAGGAGACCGTTCGCAAAGCGCTCGCAATGGGCGCCGATGATGCGCTTATGCTCAGCGACGCGGGTCTCGAAGGTAGCGATGTGTGGGGCACCGCCTACGTCATGGCGCAAGGCTTGAAAAAAGTCGGATTTGATCTGGTGATTTGCGGCGGTCTGTCGGATGACGGCAGCAGCGGCGGCGTACCCGGCGCGCTCGCAGAATATCTCGGCGTCCCCGGCCTGACGAACGCACGCCACGTTGAAGTGGCCGATGGCAAACTCAAATGTCAGCGTGAAACCGACAACGGCTATCAAGTCGTTTCAGGCCCGTTGCCCGCAGTCGTGAGCGTAACGATGGCGGTCGGAGAACCGCGCTATCCCTCCCTTAAGGGCATTATGGGCGCGAAGAAAAAGACGATTACGGTGATGCCGCTCTCGGAGCTCGGGCTGGATCGCCCGGTCGGCAACGACGGTGCGAAGACCGAACTCTTGCAGTTTGCGCCGCCGCCGGTACGCGCAAAAGCGCACGTCGTCAATGCGGAAGACGGCCCTTCGGGCGCCAAAGCCATCTTTGACTTCCTTAAAGAGAAGAAGCTCGTATAATGCAGCACGTCATAGTTTTCGTCGAACACAAAGCCGGTCACACGCGTAAGGTGACGTTCGAGATGGCGACAGAAGCGCGCACCATCGCCGATGCACTCGGGGGCAAAGCGCATGCGGTGGCTCTCGGTACGGGCGCTGCCGCGATTGCGGAGCAGCTCAAAGCCTATCCGCTCGATACGATTCACGTCAGCGAAGATACCGATGTCGATAAATTCTTGCTCGATCCGACCGTCGATTATATGGAAGCGGTCGCTAAATCAACCGGCTCTGCACTTATCATCGTGCCCAATACGATGCTCGGCCGCGATGTCGGCGGCCGCTTGATGGCACGCTTGGATGCCGGCTTCAATGCCGACGTTACCGACATGAAAGTCGAAGGCGGCAGGCTTTCGATTACCGCACCAAAACTCGGCGGCGCCTTCATTACCACTAAAGCATTCAAGAACTGTGATTTCGGAATCGTCACCTTGCGTCCCAATGCATTTGCTGCAAAAGCGGGTGGGGCGGGCGCGCAAGTCGTGCAAATCGAGAAACCGGCCGGCAAGAGTTACGCGATGGTCGTTGAGAGCGAAGTCGAAGAAGCCTCCGCCGAGATGGGCTTGGAAGAAGCACCGGTCGTGGTCAGCGGCGGCCGCGGTCTCGGTGGACCGGAACCGTTTACGACGATGCTCAAGCCACTCGCCGATGCCCTCGGTGGAACCGTCGGTGCGACGCGTGCGGCGGCCGATGCCGGGTGGGTGCCCTATAGCTTGCAGATCGGTCAGACCGGCAAAACGGTCAGCCCGCAACTCTACATCGCCATCGGCATCTCCGGCGCCATCCAGCACAAGGTCGGCATGCGCACGGCCGGTACGATTGTAGCTATTAATAAAGACGGTACAGTGCCGATCGGCGAGTTCGCCGACTTACTAGTCGTCGGCGACCTTTTCAAGATCATCCCGGAGCTTACCAAGCTCATCGAAGCAGCCAAGGCCGCGCACGCGTGACAATCGTCCCGGTTCACGCGTTAGTAGCCTGATAGCTTAAGAACAAGACCCAAGCCGTTCGGGGCGCCCTGGGGGTGTTTCGAGCGGCCAAATAAACAAAACTCTTGCCCCCGAGAATTGGGGGTCCCACGCGCGAAGTAGCGTGGGGGGCACGCAATTGGTTTTCAGGGCACCGTTCTGAAAGCCAATGAAGTGACCAGATGGCGAGCGTAGTTCGCCATCATTTCAAAGAAAGCACATACAGTGAAGCGTTCTCTCGTCTTAAGTCTCGCGTTTACTGCAGCCGGTACGCTGGTTGCTCTTTTTGGAGGAATGCAACCCTCCGATGCCAAGCCCGCGCCGGCGGCTACGCCTTCGGCCAGGCCGTCTGCATTGCCGACTGCAACGCCGGAACCGCCCGATAAGGCGATTCCGCGTCTTCTGGATGCAATCAAGAAGAATCCGAATGATAAGGCATCACTCTCCGATCTTGCGCAACAATATATCGGAGTCGGCCGCGCAGATCTCGCGCTTCCGCTGACGCAGAAATTGCTTGCATTGGGCGACCGTTCCGCGCAAACGTACTATTTCGACGGATACGCAAACGAGCAGTTAAACCGCATTCCCCAGGCGATTGCGGATTACGAGAATGCATCGAACGTGGATCCCACCAACGTTGGCGTGCTGGGATCGCTGACCTCGATGTATCTTAAGACGAATCGCTTCTCGGACGCGGAGCGCGTTGCCAAACGTTCGGTCACCTTTAACAAGGTTGACCGGCGCTCATTCATCAACCTCGGCCTCGTCTACGCCAGCGAGAAGAAGTTCAGCGATGCGCGCGACCAGTTCGAGACCGCCTACAAGATGGACTCGAGCGACGTTACCCCGCTGTTGCAGATCGGACAAACCTACGTTGGTGCGAACGACAACGCTAATGCGCTGATTGCGATCAACCGCGCAATCGCGGCTGACCCGAAAAATCCGGATGCGCAACTGTTTAAGGCCGACCTTTATGCTAAGCAGCACGATGTCGTCAACGCACTTGCGGCATATGAGCTTGCCATTCAAAGTGCGCCTGACGATGACACGCGCGCGCAGATAGCCGTTCGCGAGGCCGCCTTCTTGGCGCTCGAAAAGAAGAACTCGGACGCCGAAGCTGCCTTTGTTCGCGCAATCGCGGCCTATCCCAATAGTCTCCAGCCGCACCTTGCCTACGGCGACTATTGGAATTCGCAAAATCAAATCCAGAAGGCCGTCGATCAGTGGAACCTCGCACTTGGCCCCAATAAAGATAACCCGGCTGCCCTGGTGCGCCTGGCAACCTATAACATGCGTTCGGGACATCCCGCACAGGCGCTGCCCTACTTGAAGTCGCTTGCGCAAACCGAACCCAGTGCGCAGGTTCTGGCGATGCTTGGTCAGGCGTACACCACGCTGCACGACTATAGTAACGCCAAACGCGCATGCGGAGCCGCCTATCAAGCGCAACCAAATCCCGATTCGCTGGGCTGCGTCGCGGGCGCCGATTTCGAGCTGAAGAACTACAAAGAATCAGCGCAAATCTTCGACGTTCTCGATAGCCGGGTGCATGCGTTCTTGGATCAGTCACCGCAGTTGCTCTACATCGCCGCCAAGGTCTATGAGAACCAGAAGCAGCCCGCAAAAGCTGTCGTTGAGTACGGCCGCTTGCTGAAAATCATGAAGCCGGGCACGGCGGACTACAAGAAGATTCAAGCCTCGATCGCATCGCTGAAAACGGCTAAACCGGCTAAGAAACACGGCTAACCCTTCGAGGAGCTTAGGGTGAGAGGGTGTTAGTCGTCTATGACGAGATCTACGGCGACCACTTGCGCGGGATTCCACATGCGGAATCACCGGACCGCGTACAAGTGGTCGCTTCTTTTTTGCGCGATTCCGGCAAGCTCAACAACCTGATCGACCCGCGGGATGCGAGCGATGCGGAAATCACGCGCGTGCACTCAGCTGAATATCTGGAGACGGTCAAACGCGAGACGCAAGCGTTGCATTCGCATGCAGCATATCTCTCGACCGGCGATACGGTAATCGACGCGCACTCCCTGATCGTCGCGCGCCGTGCGGCCGGCGGCGCCCTCTCCGCAATGGAAAACGCGGTCGCGGAAAATCAATCGGTTTTTGCACTCATTCGACCGCCTGGGCACCATGCCGAATCGACGCGCGGAATGGGCTTCTGCGTATTCAACAACGCCGCGATCGCGGCGCGCACGTACCTCGCGGACCATGGCGGCCGCGTACTGATCGTCGATTTCGATTACCACCACGGGAACGGAACGCAGGCCGTAGCCGGGGACGGCATTTCCTATGTGTCGACGCATGGCTATCCGGCATACCCCGGAACGGGAAGCGCCGATGAAAATTACAATCTCGGCGCGGACATGATCCTCAACGTGCCCTTGCCCCCACACCGTTTTGGAACCGAGCCGTTCGTTGCGCTGTGGGAAGACCTCTTACCGAAAGTAGCCGCAAAAGTAAAGCCCACGATGCTTATCGTGAGCGCGGGCTTCGATTATGTGTCCGGTGATCCGGTTGGCGACCTGGGTGTCGAGCGTTCCGCAGCGACGGATCTCACGCGATTGATCAACCGCGTTGCTGCGCAGTATTGCGAGGGCCGTGCGATCTTCTTGCTCGAGGGCGGCTACAATATTTCTGTGCTGATGGAATCCGTGGCGCGGGTTATCGAATCGGTAGACGCAAAAGAAACGGCGCTCAGTAGCGCCCAGGAAAGCGCTATTCCGCAGCGTGAGCGCGCGATCGTTCAGTTTGTTTCAGAATTGCTTGGCAAATAACGGAAACCAGACCGGTTTCCAAGTGATACTCGGCACCGACAACGCCAAGTCTGCCTGCTGCGATTGCCGGCGCGATGATGGGCGTGCTGTGTTCGAGGTCGCGCGCAACATGACGAATGTTCGCCTCAATTGCTGGCTCGAGCATGCTCGCATCTCGCGGCACATGTTCGATCGCGGGCCGGATGCTCTCCACCAGTGCATTCACGCGCGAGTTGACCGGGGTGCCATGCAATATGGAGTCGACAGTTGCCGTGACGGCCCCGCATTGGCTGTGACCCACCACCATGATCAGTGAGGATCCGAACATTTCCACCGCGTATTCGATCGATCCGATCACGTGATCGTTGAGTACGTTTCCGGCAACACGAATAACGAACAAGTCGCCCAAATTTTGGTTGAAGACAATCTCGACGGGAACGCGTGAATCCGAGCAACCTAGTACAATTCCAAACGGTCGTTGCTGGTCGATTGCATGGCGCCGGTGAACCGAGTGAGCGTGCCGGTCATCGCC
>JACRUB010000214.1:0-7445 GCA_014305015.1 Vulcanimicrobiota bacterium
CAATCCCGCGGTCTTGAGAAACGTATAGGTGATCGCGAGAAACGCTGTTGCGCCCGCCGCAAATGCCAGGGCATCCATGTGAATCTTCGTCGATTGAATTTACGAATCGGATGAACGCCGCCATAGCAAAAATCATAGGCAGCAACAACATGGCGACAATGGTGAGAAGCGGCTGCGCAAATTGGTGCGCCTTGAGGAGATAGACGCTGCCAAGAACCAGGACGACGTACGCAGACATCGCTGCTAAGAACTCGGTAGTAATGAGACAAGCGAAGTTCGGTCAATAGCACACCCTCATACCAAGAAGCAAGATTTAGCACGCCAGCGGCCTGCGTAGACATCCGATTCTCCGCGGCGGCCGGTCACGACCTTTGGCCTGCAACCCGAGTCACCCCGAGCGCGTCCTGGCGAAGGTTACGGGATGCCGTATGCACCCTGCGCTACTGCTACTAAAGAGAAAGTGGAAAACACGCGTGTTGGCACAAGTCGGAAAGCCTGCTTCGGATTTTAAGCTCGATTTCACCAAAGGCGCGACGAGCGCAATAGACCTTGGGAAATCGATCAAGCTCTCGGATTACAAAGGCAAGTGGCTAGTCTTTTTCTTTTATCCGCCCGACTTCACGTTCGTCCGTCCGACGGAAATTTCGGCGCTCTCGAATCGCTCCGATGAGCTCAAAGAGTACGACGCCGAGATTCTCGAGCTGCAGGCATTGCAAACCGGCGATTTGTGCCCCGCCGAATGGAAGCCGGGCAAAGCCCTGCTACAAAAAGTCTAGGTGCGCGCACTCTACTTCGAGGAATTCGGCGGATCAGAAGTCCTAAAATACGGCGACGTCGCGGATCCGGCACTCGAGGCCGGCTGCGCGCTCGTGCGTTCAAAAGCGATCGGGCTGAACTTTGCCGATATCTACCGGCGGCGCGGCAATTACCATCTGTCCGGCCAGCCGCCATATATCTTGGGGTACGAAGCCGCCGGAATTATTGAAAGCGGTCCGGACGCCGGTAAACGTGTCGCGTTTGCCGACAGCCCGTTTTCCAATGCGGAACTCGCCGCGGTTCCGCGCGAGAAACTCATTGGGCTGCCGGACGACATCAGTTTCGAGCTCGCGGCGGCTCTTTTATTGCAAGGCCTGACCGCACACTATCTCGTTCACGACAGCTACGCGGTTGAACCGGGTGAACGCGTGCTGGTCCACGCAGCGGCGGGCGGCGTCGGATTATTGTTGGTGCAACTCCTCAAAGAACGAGCCGCTCACGTTATCGCGCTGGCCTCGACCGATGAGAAATGTTTGGAAGCGAAGAGAGCCGGTGCGGACGAAGCGTACCGTTACGACGATGGCTGGCAAGCGCGAGCCCGCGGTTGCGATGTCGTGTATGACTCCGTCGGCAGTACGCTTGACGGCAGTATCGATGTAGTTCGCACCGGCGGGCACGTCGTTTTTTACGGTATGGCCGGCGGTGATCCGGCGCCCGTCGATCCGCGCCGCCTGATGGATGGATCGAAAACACTCACCGGCGGCGATGTCTGGATCGTGCTCGATTCCGCAGGCGAGCGGATTCGGCGCGCGAACGAGCGCTTTGCACTTGTTCGTGTGGGCAAGTTGCATGTGCGAATCGACAAGACGTTTACGTTGTGCGATGGCGCTAAGGCGCATCGCTATTTAGAGAGCCGAAAGAGCAAGGGAAAAATTCTGCTCGTGCCATACCGTGCGAGCGCATAATGCGTTAGAGATTTCCGTCGGTTTTAGCATGTTCTCGCCGTAGGGCACTTTTTCAACCTAGCCGGGTGCTCCGGCCGAGCTCGCATTTGTTGCAGTTGCAATTGCATATTCGCAAGTTGATTTTGTAACAGAATCGTCTGCAATACGCCGTTGTTTTGATTGAGTTGAGATTGAACATACAACTGCGAGAGCTGTTGTTGCAATTGCAGCGTTTGTTGTTGCGCTGTGAGCGCCCGGCCAATGGTATTTGAAATCTGTTGTTGATTGATGTTGGACTGGATAACTGATTGTTGGGCAGCGGCCGCGGTGGCAGCGCAACTTGGGCAAGTCGAAAGATCGGTCGTTTGAGTTTCACCGGGAGCGGGCGTCAGCGCTTGTAGTGCGACAGCTAGTAGAACGGTGATGGCGTATCTCATGCCACACAAGTGTATCACGGATGAAACTTTTCGGCCGCTTGCTTCGTACCTGAGAACATGCGACTCATTGCGGCCGGAGTTTTTCTTTTCTGCACCCTCGCGCCCGCGTCCGCGCAAACAACGCGCACTCCCGCGGAAACCGTCTACATGAGCGCGATCGGCGCCATGAGCAGCCTCAAAGAGCCGCCGTATATTAGCTATACGATGCGGAGTGAACCGCGTGGACTGGCCGTCAACCTCTTCACGCAACGTCACTTCGTGTGGCTCGACATTCATCAGGGCGATGAGACCAGCGACTGGCAAATCCGGCACCGCACGGACGATTACGCGAGTGAAATCCTTCAGCCGAGCGGCGTCCGTTATGTGAGCGGACGGTCTTTCTTCGATCCGACTTGGTTCGGCACGTATCGCGCTCTGCGCGATGGCATGTTAGGCTATCAGGACATTGAGAAACCCGTTTCGGAGCGCGCAACGCCGAAACCGGACATCTCCACCCGTGCCCAGGAGATCGCCGTCGTTAATGTCATGGGTCCGACAATTTATTGGATCCAAGATCGTGGCGCGGCTGTCTGCCCGAACGGCGCGCCCGGCCACGCTCTGCATCTGCGCTCGCGCGATCGTGACCCCAAGCATCAGCTCAACGATGTGACCATCGACAACCAGACCATGCAGTTTTGCATGATCCGATATGGGATTGCAGATTCGTTCGGATTCCACGGGATCGTCGAACAGCATTACGCCCAGGTCGGAAAATACTGGATGCAAACGGAAGGACTGCTCGATGGAACAATGCGCGTCTTCGGTATCTCAATGCATCATGGAAAGTGGCTCTACCGTTTGGACGACATGACCTTTCCGGAGCGCATCCCGTCGGCTGCTTTCCTCACGCCGTTTACACAGTAGGGCCTGCCTCGCTGCCTTTTCCGGCGGCGGTGAGGGTGGGAAGCTCGCTTGCTCGAATAGGACGCGCCTACCCGGATTTTCCAGGCACAGGAGAAGAGATGAGCAAGCGGGTCTTGATCGTAGATGATGCGGTCGTCATGCGGATGATGATCAAAGGAATTCTTTCCAAGAACGGGTTCGACGTCGTTGGCGAAGCGCAAAACGGCGCGGAGGCCGTGGATAAATACAAGGCGCTGAGCCCGGACTTGGTCACGATGGACATGGTGATGCCGGAGATGGATGGGATTACCGCCGTCAAGCAGATTATGAGTCACGATCCCAATGCCAAGATCATCATGTGCACGTCCATGGGTCAGCAAGCGCTCGTGGTCGAGGCCATCCAAGCCGGTGCAAAGTCGTTTGTTACAAAACCGTTTCAGCCGCCGAAAATTCTCGAAACGATCAGCAAGGTGCTTGCATGAGTGAGCTGCAGCTCAACGACCTGCAAAGAGATGCGTTGCGCGAAGTTGGAAATATCGGCGCCGGCCATTCGGCCACCGCACTTTCAACTTTACTTGATACGCGAATCAATCTGACGGCTCCGCACGTCGAGATCATCAAATTCCGCGATCTCTCTTCAAAACTGCATTATGATAACAGCACTGTGGCAGTGCTACACATGTACGTTCACGGACCGGCGCCTTCGCGTATTGTGGTGATGTTTGATCGCCAGCAGGCCTCGGAGTTCGTAGATGCATTCATCAAGCGCCTGATCGGCAACATTCATATGTTCGATTCGATCAAGGATTCTACGCTGATGGAGCTGGGCAACATCATCGCCGGTTCCTATTTAACGGCGATTATCGATCTCACGGGCGTGCCGCTCACGCTCTCGGTTCCCACGCTCGCGTATGGAACGTTGGACAGCGCACTCCCACAGTTGATGAAGATCGTTCCGGATCAGGACGTCTTCTTGATCGAGAACAGTTTCCTGGATAAGGACAAAGAAATCAACGGGCAGTTCTTGCTGATTCCGGAATCCGGCTCCATCGCTCCGCTCCTTGCCGTGTTCGGTGTCGACTAGCCCGTGCAAACTCTTTCTTCGCCTACCGCCGCCCGTGATGCGTCTGCATTAGAATTCACTATCCGCGGCGTTATCATCGGCGCCCTGATCACCCTGGTCTTTACTGCCGCCAACGTGTATCTCGGTCTCAAGGTCGGTCTCACGTTCGCTTCCTCAATTCCGGCCGCGGTTATCTCGATGGCCGTGCTGCGCGCTTTTCGCGGATCGACGATTTACGAAAACAACATCGTGCAAACGATCGCGTCCTCGGCCGGCACGCTTTCTTCCATCATTTTTGTGTTGCCGGGCCTGGTGATGGTCGGATGGTGGACGGGCTTCCCGTTTTGGGAATCGTTCGGGGTCTGTGCAACCGGTGGAATTTTGGGCGTTATGTATAGCGTTCCGCTGCGCCGCGCGATGGTGACGACCTCGGATCTTCCGTACCCCGAAGGTGTTGCCGCAGCAGAAGTGCTGATCGTCGGTTCAGGTGCAGGTGCGCATTCTGAAGCCGCCGTTGAAAATAAAGCGGGCTTGTTCACGCTCATCGTGGGATCGGTCAGCTCGGCGGTCTTCGCTGCAATTGTGGCAACGGGTGTCTTTGCTGCAGAGGTTGCAAGATATTTCCGGGTTGTTGGTGCGGGCGCTACGGGTTTTGGTTTTTCGATGTCGCTTGCGCTGATTGGCGCAGGTCACCTGATCGGTCTTGGCGTCGGCCTCGCGATGCTTACGGGCCTCATTGTCTCTTGGGGCTTCGCAACCCCGATCTACAGTCACTTCCATCCGCAATTGGGGACACCGGCTGCCATCGCTCTCGACGTGTGGCGCCACAAAGTGCGCTTTATCGGTGCGGGAACCATCGGCATGGCCGCAATTTGGGCGCTAATTGCACTTGCCCGCCCGGTGTGGAACGGCGTGTTGGCTTCCCTTGCAGCGTCGCGCAAGCTCAATACGGTTAAAGCAGCCGACTTGCCGATCGTAGAGCAAGATATTCCGATAAAACTCGTCGGACTGATCAGCCTTGCGTGTCTGGTTCCCGTCGTCATTCTGCTGACGATGTTTTTGAGCGATCACGGCGCGCCGCTGGGGTCGCTGATGGTCCCGCTAATTATCGGCGCGGTTGTCTATATCGTTCTCGCCGGGTTTTTTGTCGCGGCAGCTTCTGGCTACATGGCGGGACTCATCGGATCATCGAATAGTCCCGTCTCCGGGCTCGCGATCCTAACGGTCATCGGTGCATCGCTTCTGCTCGTCTTGCTTGCGCATAATGCGGGCACCAACGTGGCCGCTGCACTCGTTGCCTATTCCTTGATCGTCACGGCAGTAGTGATTTGCATCGCGACGATTTCGAATGACAACCTTCAGGATCTTAAAACAGGCCAGCTCGTCGGAGCAACGCCGTGGCGCCAACAGTGGGCATTGGTGATCGGCGTGATCTTTGGTGCGCTTGTCATTCCGCCGATTTTGAACCTGCTCAATGTTTCCAACGGTTTTGCTGGGGCACCGAACGTTACGGCCGCGCATGCGTCCCAAGCCCTCGCCGCTCCGCAGGCAACGTTGATTTCCGCGCTTGCGCTCGGCGTCATCAAAGGGCAAATCGATTGGGTTCTCATCGGCATCGGCGCGCTGATCGGCGTCCTCTTCATCGGCGTCGATGAATTCTTGCGCCGCACGGGTGAAGGCCGCAAGCTTCCACCGCTTGCAGTGGGACTTGGCATCTACCTTCCGGTCGGCACGATCGCGACGGTGGTCGTCGGCGCCGTGCTGGGGTCGGCGTATAACCGCTGGGTTGCAAAAGGTCCGAACGCGGACCTTGCGAGGCGCCTCGGCGTGCTCTTGGCCTCAGGACTCATCGTCGGCGAAAGTCTCTTCGGTGTCTTCTTAGCTGGGTTCGTGTACTTCTCGAAAAACCAAGCACCGCTTGCGCTGCCGTTCACGACTACGGACTGGTACGCAAACCCGTCGCTGATCATTGCAGCGCTTGGTTTTATCGCATCAATCTTTGCGCTTTACATGTGGACGGGACGCTTTGCTCGCAAACAAATCTTGTGACACTACAAGGCGGCCGCGAGCGACTTGAACGCAGCCGGGATCAGCGGTTTCGGCGTCGCGGCATAGCCGACCACAATGCCGTTCATGCGCGCACGCCCGATAAAATAGCTTGAGAGCGGCGGGACGATCACGCCCTGAGCGAGCGCACGTTGTGAGAATTCAACATCCCGGATTCTGGCGGGAAGCTCCGCAATGAAATGAAGCCCGGCTTGAGTGTCGCGAACCCGGAACGTGCTGCGTCTCATGTTCGAGAGACCCTCGCTGATAAGCTTGCGCTGCTCATCGTACACCTTGCGCATGCGCGAGATATGCCTGCCTAAATGGCCGCCGTCAATAAAAAGCGCGAGCGCGCCCTGCATGAACGCGTCGGGCGCCCCTCCCGTCATAACCTGAGCTGCTCGAAAAACGTCCAAGAGAGTGTCCGGTAAAACGATATACGCAAGACGGATCGACGGCGCAAGCACTTTGCTGAAGGTCCCCACGTAAATAACTCGCGTACTACCCGCAAGGCCTTGAAGTGCCGGAATCGGCCGATTTGTATAGTTGAATTCGCTGTCGTAATCGTCTTCGATAATCCACGCTCGGGCGTGCGTAGCCCAGTCAAGCAATTGAAGGCGCCGGTCAAGCGAGAGCACTTCGCCCGTCGGATATTGGTGGGACGGGGTAACGTATGCGAGCTTTGCCTTTAGGCTTGCAAAAGAGGTAACATCCAGCCCCTGCTCATCCACGGGCTTGGCGGCGATGTTTGCGCGCGCACTCAAAAGAATGGCGCGCATGTTGGGGTAACCCGGTTCTTCGATGATCACTCGGTCGCGCGGATTAAGGAGTACGCCCGCGATCAGCGCGAATGCGGCTTGTGCGCCGCCGGTAATAATGATGTGCTCGGGTGTGGTTACGACACCACGTGTTTGTTGCAACCGGCGCGCAATTGCCGAGCGCAGGTTTAAGTCGCCGAAGGGGTCCCCGTAGTCGAGTGCAGCCGACGACAGTTCCATGCGGCCCAAGATTCGTCTGAGAGTGCGGTATGGAAATTTGTCCAGCGCAGGAGCGCCGGGCCGGAAGGACGTTATCGTTGCGTTGAGTGGATGCGCAAGGGGTGAAACGTCGAGATAGCGCTGCGCGGCAAGCGATGGAACGATGCGCTCGTGCGCGCGCGCGGTCTGTTTTGGCAAAGCCAGGATGTGCGGCGCGACGAATGTGCCGACGCCGCGCTCCGTGACGAGATAGCCTTCGGCATGCAACTGTTCAAACGCGTTCAAAACGGTATTGCGGGACAGACCTAGGTGCGTTTGCAATTCGCGCGTGGAGAGAACG
>JACRUB010000214.1:7455-16975 GCA_014305015.1 Vulcanimicrobiota bacterium
GAGAGAACGCGTTCACCCGCAGAGAGCGTGCCGTCCAGAATCGCTTTGCGAAAAGCATCTTCCAGCTGCGCCTGCAACGAGGTCTTCAAGGCACGGTTGATGCTGATTCCGGCCGGTTTCATAGTGGTACCATCAATTTAGATAAAAGTGGCGCTTTCCTGGGCCCACCTCATTTGATACGCTTCTGGAGATGATACAAACACAGACAGCGACTCGCGACGGCCGGCACGATTTTGATTTCTTGATCGGAACGTGGAAATCGCACTATAAAGTTTTGAAGAGCGAAGCACGGCTCTGCGGCCGGCCCATCACTGCGAACGATTGGCATGAGTTCGACGGCCGAAATGTCATACGCCCATTCTGGGACGGCCGAGGAAATACCGACGAAGGTATACTGAAGCGGTCCACCGGCCGCGAGACGCTAACGCTGCGACTGTACAACGCAGAGACGCACGAGTGGACCCTCTATTGGGCAACCGCCGACCTCGGACTTGGTGTGCCGCCGCAAGTCGGACACTTTAACGAGCACGGCGTTGGTGAATTCTTCGCTAACGATACATGGAACGATCAACCAATCGTCGTGCGCTACCACTGGACGCATCAGGGGAGCACCTGGCATTTCGAACAAGCCTTTTCGCCCGATAACGGAAAGACGTGGGAGACAAACTGGATTTCGGATTCGGTGGAAAAACTCGGCTGATGCATTCGTCTACCACACAAGCGTTGCTCTTTGTCGTCACGGTCTTCACTGTCGCGGTCGTGCCCGGTCCGGACGTGCTGTACGTCGTTTCGCAATCCGTCCTGGGGGGCCCGGTACGCGGCTTTCGTGCCATCTTCGGGATCCTGACGGGCTTTTCGGTTCACGTGTGCATCGCGATGATCGGGTTTTCGGTGCTCGCCGCCGGATCACAAGTGATCTTTCAAGCAATTCGTGAAGCCGGTGCGCTGTATTTAATTTACCTCGGAGTGACACGGTTATTTTTCACACCGAGAAAGAGCGGCACCGCCGCGGAAGATACCGCCGGACGCTCCGCATTTCTCTACGGACTGGTGACGAATGTCAGCAACCCAAAAGCGGCGCTGTTCACCTATTCGCTGCTGCCGCAATTCGTTTCGCCGGAGCGCGGGCCGATTGCGATTCAAATCCTCGTCCTGGGGCTGCTCTCCGCTGTGATCGGCTTCTCCGTATTAGCTATTTACGTCCTCAGCGCGGCATTGCTGCAAGGCAAAATACAACAGAGCCCAAGCGCGGCGTTTATCGAGCGCTTTGGGATCGGAACGCTTTTCTTGGGTTTAGGAATTCGTTTTGTCCTTTGATACGATTGAATTGCGCCGTTATGCGATGCAGCCCGGCAAGCGTGATGTGCTGATCGAACTTTTCGAGCGGGAGTTCATCGAAACACAGGAGGCGGCTGGCATGGTTGTCGTCGGCCAGTACCGCGATCTGGATGATCCCGATACATTCATCTGGTTTCGCGGTTTTCTCGAAATGAAAACGCGTGCGGCAGCGCTTGAGGCTTTCTATCGGGGTTCGCTCGTCTGGAAAGCAAACCGGGACGCGGCCAACGCAACCCTGATCGATTCAGACAATGTCTTGCTCCTCAAATCAGCGCGCCCGGAGAGTTGCTTTGATCTGCTCGGCCTTAACCGGCAGCCGGAAGCGGCACGGGAGCCGTCTTTTGTGGGTCTCGCGATTTTTATGCACAATGGCCAGCCGTCTGAGCCATTTGTCGATCGTTTTGAAGCCGATATTCTTCCTTCGCTTCGCCAGAGCGCCGAACGAATCGCGTACTTCCTCACCGACGAACGGCCCAATGAATTTCCGGCTCTACCCGTTCGGGAAGGCGAGCATGCATTTGTCGTCGCCGCCGTCTGTAAGGGGACCCGTGCGTTGGACGCATTCGCACGAGTATTTGCGGGCCGGACCTGCGAGGTACGGCGCCTAGAGCCGGCAGCGCGCTCACTTTTTCGTTAACAGCTTCATAAATTCGGGCACCTGCGAAGAATTGCGGCATAGGCGGCGAAGCCTACGGGTTGCCCAAAATGCGATCCTTATTGATTGAACCGGACCACGCGCTGCATGGTTTTCCGCCCTATCCGAAAGAGCCGGTCGCCGCAATGGCGATGCCGCATTGCCGCGTCTATTATCCGCGGTACTACGATCTCGCGCTCGAGCAGCGTGCGTACTATACCTATTTCCGGCAGGAGTACGAACGCGGCACTATTGTACAGGCCGACGCGACTTACCGCTTCCTGTATGCCTACGAACTTGCACAGCGGGCGCACGACGCTGGGCAATTGGAAGAACTCTGGACGCAGTTGCGCAACGCCTACGCGCGGCGCGATGCGATAACGCGCACCCTTGCCAGTTGGATCGTCGACTTGCGGTTGCAGCAGCGGCAGATGCGCTACGACGGCATTACCGAGAGCATTTTCGATCACAGCTTGATCCTGGATCTGGCAATCGCGGCAGGGGTCCCGCCGCACGCGCACATTCTCATTCCGCTCTACAGCAAGCGTACTTCGTTGCCTACGAGCGTCGCGAATGCACTCTTCGATCGTGGCGCGCTCCTCGAGAAGATCGATACGGCTGCACTTCTGGATGCCGCAGCCGGGGTGACGCCTACCCAAGTGCAACGCGAACTCTACATCAATATTGGAGAAGCGCGCCGCTCGCTGGGTCGCTTTGGGCCGCTCTCCGTTCGCATCAGTTCGTTCCGGCGCTCCGACGCCGTACAGACCACGATCGATGCAATCGTCGAAGCATTGCTGGAAATCATCGGGCGCCGCGCGCCGGCGCTTCCGTTTACGCCCACGGCCGACCCTGGCTTGATGACGCTCGCCTCTCACCCAAAGGCGCACAGCACACGTGAGACCATCGCACGTCAGGCGATTGCGGCTCTCCCACCCACACATACCTTGGATGGAATTTTTTGGTCCGTCGAATCCGTTTGGAACCGGGAAACAATCCTGATGTTGTTGCTCGTTCTCTGGCTCAGTGAAATCAAACCGTACATCGAAGGGCGAATCGCGTTCGCCAGCGAGTTGCGCGGTTACTATCAAGCGCTCGGCGATGCACTCGGGATGCATGTGAAGATCGGCACCATGCGGCAAGCGTACTGGATGCTCAGCCACGGCCCGCGCGCCGTTTGGGTGCTCGATCCCAAAGCGCACGAGATGGGAGATATTCGCAGTAACATTACGGCGGCACGCTTTACGAAACGCGCGCAACACCTCTTCGCCGGCTCCGCAGCGCGCGCGCAATCCATCGCACTCTTTGCAACGCAACTCGCCAAGCGAACGCACATCTCGAGCAAGCGAATCCACGAGCTGCTCGGCACGATAACCCGCACCGCACCAAGTACGAGGACTAGATGAACGTTACCGACCTCTCAATTATGAAAGCTTTGAAGATCGGCAAGGTGCCGAATCAAGGAACGCGCCATTTGTGCGTCGGACGCGATCCGGAGCTGGCGGAATTTTCGCGCATTCTCGATTTCGCGCGCGCGGGCGGATTCGAGACGCGTTTTCTGCGCGGCGACTACGGCTCGGGCAAGACCTTCATGTGCAGCGTCGTGCGCGAGCTCGCTTTCGAGAAACACATGATCGTTTCGATTATCAACCTGAGCCGCGAGGTGCCGTTCGGCAAACGCGATCTGGTCTTGAGTGAGATTCTGCGGGGCCTGCGCACGCCGCAGTCCGCAACCACGGGCGCGCTGGATGAGATCGTCCAGCAGTGGTTCTCGAAATACGACCCAGGTATACCATTGCAAGAAAATGCAACGCTCGAGAGTGCGATAAAGTCGGTGTCGACGGGCGATGCCGGCCTTGCGATGGCGCTGCGCGCCTACTACCGGGCCTATTGCGACGGCAACGATGCGCTTATGGCCGGCGCGCTCGATTGGCTGCGCGGTGAGACGATTCCGGCCGATGTGCGCAATCAACTCAAAGTCGTCGGAAAGCTCAATGCCGAGGGTGCGTTCCGCCGCCTGCGCGGCGTTTGCACACTCATGCGGGATGCGGGCTATCCGGGCTTGGTCATTCTTATCGATGAAGTCGAGTCGGTCATGCGCCTGGCCAAACCGCAGCGCGATGCAGCGTATACGTCGATGCGTGAATTGATCGATATCGGCAGCGATGAGTTTCCGTATTGTTTTCTTCTCTTTGCGGGAACGCAATTGTTTTTTGAGGATGAGTTCAAAGGGGTGGCCTCCTACCAGGCGCTTTTTCAACGTATTCGCTCGCAACAGGTTGGAAGCGGGCGCGATTTGCGCCAGCCGATTCTTCGTCTTGAGGAATTCGACGAGGACGCGCTCTGGGATGTGTCGCTGCGCGTCCGCGAACTGCACGCCTCTGCATACGAGTGGACCGCGGCCACGCGCTTCACTGATGCTGATTTGCAGAACTTCATCAAAACGGCCGGCGCGAAGTTCGGAGAGATCCGGCAAAAACCGCGTGCGTATCTCAAGGCGCTGGTGGATATGCTCGATGCACGCCAACAGCACTTAGACGTTGCGGATGAAAGTTTGATCGAACAGGCCGCGGCGGTCGAACGCGAGGACGCCCATCTCGATGACACCTTCGTTGAAGCCGTCGCGTGAGTTTTGACCGGCTGGCGCACGGCGTTCAGCGATGGATCGAAGCGCACGACTGGCATGAGTGGACACCCATCCAAAGCCAAGCCATTCCGCAAATTCTGGACGGAAAGGGCGCGCTGATTGTTGCGCCGACCGCGAGCGGAAAAACAGAAGCGGCCATCCTGCCGATGATTTCCGAGATCGCGCATCTCAAATTGCCGCCGGTTGCGCTGCTGTATATTTCGCCGCTGCGCGCGCTCATCAACGATCAGACGCGGCGCGCACAAATGTTGCTGGAAGAAAATGGTTTGCGCGTCGGCTGGTGGCACAGCGATCTCGGCCCCTCGCAGCGCAAGAAGATGTTGCTGGATCCGCCGCATGCGCTCTTTACGACGCCTGAATCCGTGGAAGTAATTTTGAGCTCCGATGGGTACGGGCACGGTGCACTCTTGGGCAACGTCCATTTTGCCTTGATCGATGAAATTCACGCCTTTGCGACGGACGATCGTGGCGCGCAGTTGATGTCGCTTTTGGCTCGCTTGGAAATCGAAAAGAAGACGCCGATGACGCGCGTAGCGCTGAGCGCAACGGTGACCAATCCGCAGGGCATCGTCGAATGGATGCGTTCAGCCAATCCGCTGGCGCCTCCGATTCCGGTTCTGCACGACGACACGGCCCGCGTACGCCGTATCGGCGTTGGTTTTTTACAGCAGAGCGCCGACCCGGATAAACTCACCGCGGACGAACAACGCAAGCTCGTCAACGTCCTTCGCAAGCATGTCGAGGGCAAACGGGCGATCATTTTTGTGAACTCGCGTGCCGAAGCGGAGAAGCTGACCTTTTTGTTGCGCGAAACCGAAATCACGGCAATGGTGCATCACGGTTCCATTCATAAGGAAGAGCGCGCGCGCGTTGAGGAGCATTTCCGGATCGAAGGTCCCAAGGTTATTGTCGCCACCAGCACGCTGGAACTTGGGATCGACATCGGTGATCTTGATTTGATCGTGCAGTTGGGACCGCCCCAGACGGCGTCGTCGTTGCTGCAGCGGCTCGGGCGCTCGGGACGGCGCGGGGATGCGGAGTCAGTCTGCATTCTGTACGCGCATTCGCTCGATGAGTTGCCGGTGGCGCTCGCATGCGCCGAGCTTGCGCTGCAGGGCGAGGTCGAAGAACTGCTTCCAAACACTGCGTCCTTGCACGTGCTGTTTCATCAGGTGTTGCAATTGTTGCGCGAACGCGTGCGTGCAGACGATCGAGAGATCGCGCAGACGTTGCTCTCGGCGGGCTCTTTCCGCGATATCGGCGAGGGTGAATACTACGAACTCCTGGCGGAGATGCTCGACGACGGATATTTGCAGCGCGAGCGTGATTGGCTTACGCTCGGTCCCACCACCGAGAAGCGCTTTGGCCGCATGAACTACCGCGATTTCTATGCGGTCTTCGAAACCGAAACCGAGTGGACGGTGCGTACCGATCAAGAAGTGATCGGAACGATCGACCGCCGCTATCCCATCTCGCGCGATCGCGAGACCTATTTGATTTTGGCCGGCCGTTCGTGGCGTGTCCGCAACATCGACGAGACGCACTTGGTCCTCATCGTCGAGCCGGCGAAGCGGGTTGCGGTTCCCAAGTGGCATAGCCTCGGTCCCGGCTCATCGTTTGAAGTGATGCAGCGCACGCACGCGCTGATTTGCGGGCAGACCGGTGTTTTGGAGACTCCTGCTCTTACGAAATTGCTTGCGCCGGAACGCGAAGATGCGCGTATGCACGGCGAAGAGCCCGAAACGATTCGCTTCGAGACCGGCACGGAAGAGACGTCCGTGAGTACCTACTTCGGGAGCGCGCTCAATCAGTATTTGGCAATGCTCTTGCTCGGCGCGATGGAACTCGAACACCTACGCGTTACGCCGACGACTATTCGCTTTCGAGGACCGTCCATTTCCGAGGCACAGGAGCATCTGCGTGCGCTCCTTATCGATCCCGCCCGGCGGCGGCTCGCGCTCGATGCAGCGCTTCCCCACATCACGCAGGTCCAGGTCGGCCGCTTCTGGCCGATGTTCGGGCCGAAAACGCGCCACAACGTACTGCGCAGGTTTTTCACCAATGCAGAACCGTACATGGAACGGATCGGCCACATGCGGGTTTACTAGCAGCGGAGGACCTGGATTTGAAGTGCTATTTCTTGCGTCATGGGATTGCCGAAGAGAGCAGTGCGAGCGGCAAAGACTACGATCGCGTGCTCACGCGTGATGGCGTGCGTCGCATGCAGCGCGAGGCAAAAACGATTGCGAAAATGGATTTAGGCCTAGACATTATCCTAAGCAGTCCGTTATTGCGCGCGAAGCAGACCGCCGATATCGTTGCGGAGGAAATGAAACTGAAGCACCGGGTCGTGGAAGATCCGCGCGCCGGTATAGTTTTCGATACGGAGAGCTTTGTGGCGATGCTGAGCGATCATTCCGATGCCGGCGCAATCATGTTCGTCGGGCATGAACCGGGGATGAGCATGACCATCGGTTCGCTCGCCGGCGGCATGAGCATCGATTTCAAGAAGGGCAGTCTCGCCTGCGTTGAGCTTTCGAGCCGGAGCTCGATGCATGGGCATTTGGTGTGGCTCGTGCCAGCGAAAGTGCTTGCGTTATGACTTTCAAAATTGTCGGCGTCCGCACCGGAAAGCCGCAGCCCGGACGTCTCTCGCGCCGCGGGCAACTTGTTGCAACCACGTTCGGACGCACGAAAACGACCGCACCCGTGCGCGTATTGCGCGAAGGTCTCGAGGGCGACCGGCCTTCCGATTTAAGCGTGCACGCAGGGAGCGACCGTGCGGTGCTTTTCTACGCGATGAGCAACTATGAGTATTGGTCTTCAAAACTGCAGCTTCCAATCGAAAAAGCGCTCGGGCGCGGATTCGGCGAGAACCTTACAGTAGAAGGCGTCGATGAACGGGATGTCTGTGTCGGCGACAAATTGCAGATCGGTGATGTCGTGCTCGAGGTCAATCAGCCGCGCGCACCGTGTTGGAAGATCGGCGCATTCTGGGAAGTCGGGACCTTAACCAAAGATGTCTACCGCAGCGGGCGCACCGGCTGGTTCGCGCGCGTGTTGCAAGAGGGAACGCTCGATGCTTCGCAGGCCGTCGAGCTCAAGGAGCGTCCGTATCCCGCCCTGAGCATTCAGGCGCTCAACGATGCGATCCTCGAAATCGACCTGCACGGCGGTGACCCCGGATCCTATGCAGCAGTCTGTGCCGAGGCCGCCGCTTGCGAGGCGCTCGCTCCCAATTGGCGGAATGCTTTTGCGCAAGCTCAACAAAGGAGTGCATGATGTGCCGTAACATCAAGACCCTGCATAATTTCGCACCGCCCGCAACGCATGACGAGATTGCGGCTTCGGCCGTACAGTTCGTTCGAAAACTCAGCGGGTTCACGCATCCCTCGAAGGCCAACGAGGCTGCGTTCTCGCGCGCGGTGCAGCAAGTAACCGAAGCAGCGCACGGACTGCTGCATGGCCTTGTGAGCAATGCACCCCCGCGGGACCGCGAGGTCGAAGCGCATAAAGCGCGGGAGCGTTCCAAAGCGCGCTTCGCCCAGGCCGTGAACTAGGGCCGGTAGAGATAACTCCGAACACTAGCACACCTACACTTCTGGAGGTCTAAGAACATTCGCGCACTTTCATTTCTTTGCACCATCATCGGACTGGCGCTTATGGGTTCTGCTCCAGCCTTCTCACAAACCGCTCCGCAAAGCGGCGCAGCCATCGCGCCGAGCATGCCGGTACCCTATGAGACCTTCGTGCACGGCGCAACCGTCACTCCGGGGCTCATTCCGATAGTAAAAAAGGGCGGGACCTATTACTTGGTCCTCTCCAAAGATCAGATCGATAATGACTTCATCGAGACGGCCGTGCCGTCGAGCGGCCTCGGTGGCTTCGGCCCGGCCGCCGGCGAGCCGTACGTCGCGCCGGCCAGAATTCTGCACTTTCAGCGCGTCGACGACCGCGTGATCGTTCGCTGGCCGAACACGATCGCGCAAGTTGACCCGAATTCACCGCAGGCGTATTCTGCGAACGAATCGTTACCGAACTCGATTCTCGGGGTCGTTCCAATCGCCGCCGAAGGCGCGAACGGAACAGTAGTAATCGCGGCTTCGCTCTTTTTGGGTGACGTCGCCAACTATGCAGCCTCGATCAACCGGGGCACTGATCCCGGCCATGCCTATCGCCTGGATCCCGCCCGGACGTATTTTGTAAACGGTAAATCCTTTCCGGAAAACACTCTGCTGCGCGTGAGTCAGACCTGGGCGAGCACCGACCCCAATGCGATCGATAACGCGCCCGATCCGCGCAGCGTCGAAGTGCTCATGAGTTACAACATCATTGCCGCGCCGAATGACGGCTTTGTGCCGCGGTATTCCGATGCTCGCGTCGGATACTTCGAAACAGCCAGGCTGGATTTTGCTCGCGATCGCGTCGATCGTGCGCAAACGTACGTGACACGCTGGAACTTCGCCCCGAAAACGCCCGGTACGCCCTCTGAGCCATCTCGACCGCTCGTGGTGTACCTCAGCAATGACATTCCGGTGCAATACCGCGATCCGATTCGCAGAGCCTATTTGACCTGGAATAAGGCGTTCGACCAAATCGGGATTTTGAATGCGGTACACGTTGAACAGCAACCCACGGATCCTTCGTGGGACGCAGATGACATACGCCACAATATGGTTCGCTGGATTACGAGCACGTCACCGCAGTTCGGAGCCGAAGCACTCATCATTGCCGACCCACGTACGGGTGAAGAAATCAATGTTGGAATCAACATCGATGCGGTTGTGGGCCTTGGCGGGCGATCTTACCGCTACATCGTAGCGCCTGCGCGCCATATCAGCAGTAGCGCATCTGCCGAGCAGTCGTTTGTCGTGGGCTCCATGAACGGCTTAACCCTCCAC
>JACRUB010000155.1 GCA_014305015.1 Vulcanimicrobiota bacterium
TTCGACAACTGCACGTTGACCGCTCCGGCGTTCTCCTCGAGGTACTTGCGCTTCTTCGTCCCAGGGATCGGTACGATGTCTCCCCCTTGTGCGAGCAGCCATGCAATTGCCAGTTGCGACGGTGTTACGCCCTTCTCTTCGGCAATCTCACGCACGCGCGCAACCAGCTGTAAATTCTTATCGAAATTCTCACCCTGGAACCGCGGATGATTACGGCGATAGTCGTCGGCCGGCAAGTCTTCGGGTTTCTTGAAAGCGCCGCTCAAGAAGCCGCGGCCCAGCGGACTATACGCAACGAATCCGATTCCAAGCTCACGCACCGCCGGCAGAATCTCGTCTTCGGGATCGCGCGTCCAAAGTGAATACTCTGTTTGCAAGGTGCTGATCGGATGCACTTTATGAGCGCGCCGTATCGTCTGCGCGGCGGCTTCAGATAAGCCGAGGTAACGAACCTTTCCGGCCTTCACCAATTCCGCCATCGCACCGACGGTCTCTTCGATCGGCGTATTGGCGTCGACGCGATGCTGATAATACAAATCGATGTAGTCCACGCCCAAACGCTTGAGCGAGCCGTCGCAAGAGTTGCGCACGTAATCGGGCGAACCGTTTACTCCAAGAAATGCGCCCTCGTCGCTGCGCATGTTGCCGAATTTCGTTGCGAGCGTCACTCTATCGCGCCGGTCAGCGATCGCGCGGCCAATAAGCTCTTCATTCTTATGCGGGCCATACGTATCAGCGGTATCAAGAAACGTGACGCCGAGTTCGATCGCGTGATGGATGGTCGCAACGGATTCAGCGTCGTCGCGTCCGGCATAAAATTCGGACATCCCCATGCAGCCAAGCCCGAGCTCGGATACCGAAAGACCTTGGGTGCCAAGTTTTCGTTGCTTCATGCAGGCGCCGCCTTTTTGAGTGCTTTGAGCGTCTTGACGTTGACGAGGCCGCAGCCGCGAAATGTCTCGGCCACCGCCGGCGCTTCTTCCGCGCTTGCCTTGAACGTAACGACGCTACGTCCCTCATCAATCGCAACATTGTAATTGTGCGCGACATCCTGGTGGATCGCAACATCGTGTAAATAGTGCGGCACCGGCGCATGTCCAACGAACGACGAGAGGCTAATCGAGCCACCTCCCATGCCCGGTACCCCCGTACCACCGCCGCTATGCCCGACGTCGGGTCCGCGGGTGTGGATAAAGTGGAGATGGGAGTCGTTGTGCACGTTACTCTGGTTTGCCTTCGTGATGACGACGAGGCGTGCCGCGTCCAGATGCGCGCAGCCCATCAGGATTTTCTCGAGTTCTTTCGGGTCGGAAGTGCGTGCAATCCCGGCGATAATATGGTCCATTCCGTAACACCCCTTTGCCTTAATCTAGTTCAGCGGGGGGAGCCGCACCCCTCGATGGAAGTACCCCGCCTAGTCTCTTTTTTTAGAAGGGCGGGCTAAGTCGTATGGCGATGGTCTCGCGTGAGCGGGCAAGGCTCCGGCATCTCTACAAGCTGGAGCTTCTTGACACGCCCTCGGAGCCGGCGTATGACGCCTTCACCCAACTGGCTGCACAGATCTGCCAGGCGCCGATCTCGCTCATAAGTCTCATCGATAAAGACCGTCAGTGGTTTAAATCAAACACCGGTCTCGACGGCGTTGGCGAAACAGCGCGCGATATAGCGTTCTGCGGTGAAGCTATTCAGTCGCACACAAAATTGAAGTGACCCTCTCGACGCTTGCCGACGCGGTCATCACAACCGACCATAACGGCCTCGTTGAGTTTGTAAACACAGCGGCGGAACGGCTCTTACATTTACGCGCAGGCCTTCTCATTGGCCGTCCGTTGCGTCAGCATCTTGCCATTGAGAATTTTGAAAAGCACTCGCGTATAGACATTCTCAAAGAGTCGCGCAAACTCGCAAAGGAACGCGCGATTCTGCGCCCGGGAAATGGCCCGCAAGTGCAAATTGAATTCCAGGTGGCAAACTTGTCAACGCCTGAGGGAAAAGCGGGCGGTCACGTCATTACGATGCGCGACGTAACGCAAGAGGTGGCTCAAGCGGCCAAACTCTCGTACGAAGCAAGCCATGACGAACTTACCGATCTTTATAATCGCCGTCAGTTTGAATTGTGCCTGGCGAAGACACTCTCATCGGCACGGCGCGAACAACGGGTACATACACTCACGTATCTGGACCTCGACCGGTTCAAGTCGATCCACGATACACATGGCCACGCCGCGGGCGACTTCTTCTTAACGGAACTCGCGCGCCAGCTACGCAAGACCATGCGCGGCAACGATGTCCTGGCGCGCATTGGTGGCGATGAATTCGGTTTTATCATGCACGACTGCCACTTCGAAAATGCAAAGCCCGTCCTGCAGGCGCTCGAGCGCACCATCTCACTGCTCAAGGTTCCGTGGGATAACGCAATGCTATCGGTTGGCGTGAGCTACGGCACAGTTGAAATCGATGAAAATACGCTAAGCGTGGACGAGGCGATGCGCGCAGCCGATCAAGGCTGCTACGAGGCCAAGCGAGTAGCGGCCCTTACGTAATTCATGCTCGTCTACACCTCGAAGGCAGGGGAGACTTGCATATTCGCATCCTCAAGCAACATAAGCGCCCGCTGGACGATTTCGGTGTGCCCCTCTTCGAAGCATCTTTTGCCGGTTGCGCACGAGCAAACGCGCAATCTCGCTTGCTACCGGAAAGCGAGTATAAAGCAGTAAGGCCTCATGAACCTCGCCCAGCTCCTCGAGCACCGAGGCGGCGATTCCAGCACCGCACCCAGTGCGACGGCTCCGCGATTCTTCAGCGTTGCCTGGAGAAACTGCGCGAACACCTCGTGATATTGGAGCGCCTCGCCCGTGCCGACGAAGATGTACGGCGCGTCGTCCTGCATGCTCACAAGCAGGTCCGGCGCATCCACCCAGCCGGCGGCAGCGCACAATTCGCTGTTGACGGACGGTAACAAACACGTGGAAAGCAGAAATTGCTGTTCGCGCTCGCTGCGTCCGTCGAAAACGCGCCTTGAGAGCTCTGCCGAAGATTCGGGTCCGGAGAGCGGTGTCTCACCGCGCAACGCAAACATCACGCCCATCGGCCAGCCGCCGGTGCATTCGAGAAGCTCCTTGATTTGCTTGTGCGTGCGCTCGACGTTCATACGGGCTGCCGCCCGAGCGACATCGTGAAGATTGAAACGGAGTGCCTCCGCATCAACCGTCCCTTCCAAGATACCCTCAGCCATCCAGCATTCAATTGGGAAAGGTGCGGGGTCGCGCGCACCGAGAACCCATCGCACACCTTCGCCGCATTTGCTAACCGCGCGCTGGAGAAATTGAGAAAACCTGTCGGGCTCGCGCATATAATGCAGCTGATCGATGAAGAGCGTGGTACGCGCA
>JACRUB010000070.1:0-11791 GCA_014305015.1 Vulcanimicrobiota bacterium
GAAAACAGCGGCAGGTAATGCGAACGCACCAGTACGTTGACGCTGTCGATTTGAAAAAGGTTCGTTCGTTCCAGCGTACGTTGTAGCGATGCCCGGCTCGGCTTTGCCGGTTTGGGATCGTAAAACCCTTGAGCGAAGAGCGCGAGGCGACGCGCTTCGTCTTTGGAGAGGTCGGCCAACTACAAGATCGCTCGACGCAAATCGCCGAGCAACTTGATGAGATGCACGTTGAAGCGCGCAGCGGATGCGCCGTCGATCACACGATGATCGTACGAAAGCGAGAGCGGAAGCATCACACGCGGCGCAAATTCTTTGCCGTCCCATACCGGTCGCATCGAGGAGCGACACACGCCCAGGATCGCAACTTCGGGCGCGTTGATGATCGGCGTGAAATAGGTTCCGCCGATTCCGCCGAGACTCGAGATCGTAAAGGTACCGCCGGACATTTCTGCAGGGCCGAGCTTGCCTTCACGGCCTTTGGCTGAGAGTTCCGCAGTCTCGCGTGCGATATCGAGAATGCCCTTCTTGTCGGCGCCTTTAATGACTGGAACGATCAGTCCGTTCGGCGTGTCGGCTGCGAAACCGATGTTGTAGTATTTCTTTAAGATCAGATTGTCGCCGTCGAGTGAGGAATTGAATTGCGGAAACTCTTTGAGCGCCGCAACGACCGCTTTAATGAGGAACGCGAGCATCGTGACTTTGATGCCGGTTTTGGCGTTCTCGGTATTTAGCTCTTTACGGAACTCTTCGAGCTCGGTGATATCCGCATCGTCGTTGTTGGTAACGTGCGGAATCATCACCCAATTGCGATGCAGATTTGGACCGGAAAGTTTTTGAATGCGTGAGAGCGGCTTCGATTCGATCGGACCCTGTGCTGCGAAATCCACTTTCGGCCACGGTGCAAGCCCGAGAGCCGCACCGGACGCGATGCCGGTGGGCGCGCCGGTTTGGAGCGCGGTCTTCACGTAGTGTTGCACGTCTTCGCGCGTGATGCGCGCGTTCGGGCCGGAGCCCTTCACGATGTGTAGATCGACACCGAGCTCGCGCGCAAACCGCCGGATCGATGGACTCGCGTGCACTGAACCATTCGCGCTAGGAGTTTCGCCTTTGTCACCCTGAGCTTGTCGAAGGGTATTGTCATGCGGTGGGTTCAGAACAGCGGCAGCGTCTGAACCCGAAGCCACAGTGTCATGCTGAGCCACAGTGTCATGCTGAGCCACCTTGTCATGCTGAGCCTGTCGAAGTATGTTTTCTTGCCCCGATCCCTCAACAGTAACCGTCCCAATAACCGAACCCTTCGAAACCTTGTCGCCGACCTTCACGAGAATCTCACGAATCGTGCCCGTCGCGGTCGCCGGAACTTCCATGGCCGCCTTTTCAGACTCGAGCGTGATGACCGATGCATCTTTGCGAATCGAATCGCCCGATTTGACGAGCACTTCGATCACTGGAATATCTTTGAAATCGCCGATATCGGGAACGCGTAGCTCAACGGTTTGTTGCACATTCGTGCCGCCATCGGGCGACGGCGGCGGTGTGCCGGGCGATTCCATGACTTGCGCGGCTTCATCGACATTGTCTTGCGGACGTTGGTCGTCAACTTTCGCAGCAGTCTTCTCTGCCGCCGGCTGCGCGGCACCGGATACTTCGTCTAAGACAGCGAGTGTGGAGCCTTGGGAGACTTTATCGCCGACCTTAACCGGAAGTGACTTGATAACGCCGGCGCTCGGCGAAGGCACTTCAAATGTGGCCTTCTCCGACTCGAGCGTTACGAGCGGATCATCTTTCTTAATCGTATCACCGGCTTTAACAAGCACCTCGATAACGGGAACGTCCTTGAAATCGCCGATGTCGGGAACTTTTACTTCCGTCTCGCTCATCATCTACACCGTGGCCGGATTCAGTTTTTCAGCATCGATGCCGAACTGCTTGATGGCCTTAGCGACCACCGACATCTCAATCGTCCCCTCGTCGGCCAGAGATTTTAGCGCGGCGAGCGCAATGTAGCGCCGGTCGACTTCGAAGAATTCGCGCAATTTGCGCCGGAAATCGCTGCGCCCGTAGCCGTCCGTACCGAGCACATGATAGCGGCGGTTCATGAACGGCCGGATCTGATCGGCATACGTCTTCATGTAATCGGTTGCCGCAACGGCCGGCCCGCGCCGGTCGGCGAGGCACTGTTCCACATATGAGGCTTTGCGTTTGGCTTCGGGATGGAAGAGGTTGTAACGCTGAACTTCGAGTCCGTCGCGGCGAAGTTGGTTGAAGCTCGTCACGCTCCAGATATCGGCGGCGACGCCGAAATCTTGCCCCAGCAGATCGGCGGCCGCGATCACCTCACGCAGAATCGTGCCGGAACCCAAGAGCTGCACGCGTGGTTGTTTTTTCTCCACCTTGCCCGCATCGCGCAGCAAATACATGCCGCGCAGGATACCATCCTCTGCGCCCGCGGGCATATCCGGATGATGGTAATTCTCGTTCATCACGGTGATGTAGTAATAGATGTCTTCTTGCTCGGCATACATTCGCCGCAAACCATCTTGAATGATGACGGCCAACTCGTAACTGTAGGTCGGATCGTACGAAATGCAATTGGGGATGAACGATGCGAAGAGATGACTGTGGCCATCTTCGTGCTGCAGGCCTTCACCGTTGAGTGTCGTGCGCCCGGCAGTGCCGCCGATGAGAAATCCGCGGCTGCGCATATCGCCCGCGGCCCATGCGAGATCGCCGATGCGCTGGAAGCCGAACATCGAATAGAAAATGTAGAACGGAATCATCTGCTCGCCGTTTGTCGAATACGACGTTGCCGCCGCAATCCACGAAGACATGGCACCCGCTTCGTTGATGCCCTCTTGCAGAATCTGTCCGGACTTGTCTTCACGGTAATACATGAGCTGCGCGGCGTCTTGCGGGTTGTAGAGCTGGCCCTGTGCCGAGAAAATGCCCAACTGACGGAACATGCCTTCCATGCCGAAGGTGCGCGATTCATCCGCTACGATCGGAACAACGCGATTGCCGACGTTCTTATCGCGAATAATTGCATTGAGAATGCGAACGAAGGCCATCGTGGTTGAGATTTCGCGATCGCCCGTGCTCTTGAGTTGCGCATCGAAGGCCGCTAACTCCGGCACGACGAGCGGCTCGGCTTTCTCGCGGCGATGGGGCAGTATCCCGCGCTCCTTTTGCTTGGCGCGCAGATACTGCATCTCGGGGCTGTCTTCAGGCGGCTTGTAAAATGGGATCGTTTCGAGCTTCTCATCCGAGATCGGAATCGAGAAGCGGTCGCGGAACGCGCGCATGGATTTGAGCTCCATGTGCTTCTGCTGGTGCGCGATATTCTGCGCTTCGCCCGAGGAGCCCATGCCGTAGCCTTTGATGGTTTTCGCAAGCACGACAGTGGGTTGTCCGGTGGTCTGCGTCGCCGCAAGATACGCGGCGTACACTTTTTTGGGATCGTGGCCGCCGCGTGAGAGCGCCCAGATATCTTCGTCGGACCAATCCTTAACGAGCTCCGCCGTCTCCGGATAGCGTCCGAAGAAATGCTCGCGCACAAACGCGCCGTCGTTGGCCTTAAACGTTTGATAATCGCCGTCGACGCACTCGTTCATGAGTTGCACGAGGCGTCCGGTGTGATCTTTCGCGAGCAGCTTATCCCAGCCGCTGCCCCAAACGACCTTGATGACGTTCCATCCGGCGCCGCGGAAGACGCGCTCCAGTTCTTGGATGATCTTCCCGTTGCCGCGCACGGGACCGTCGAGACGCTGCAAGTTACAGTTGACGACGAAGATGAGATTGTCGAGCTGCTCGCGGGCAGCAATGGAGATCGCGCCGAGGGATTCGGGTTCGTCGATTTCGCCGTCGCCGAGAAATGCCCACACTTTGCGGCCGGTTGTCTCGGCGATGCCGCGATTCTGCAAATACTTCATGAAGCGCGCTTGGTATATCGCTTGAATCGGGCCGAGCCCCATGGACACGGTGGCAAATTGCCAGAAGTCGGGCATCAGCCACGGATGCGGATATGACGGAAGGCCCTTGCCATCGACTTCTTGGCGGAAGTTATTGAGCTGCTCTTCGGTTAGACGTCCTTCGAGAAAGGCGCGTGCATAAAATCCTGGCGATGAGTGGCCTTGAAAGAAAACAAGATCGCCGCCGTGCGTTTCGTCGGGCGCATGAAAGAAATGATTGAAGCCGACGTCGTAGAGCGTCGCCGCCGATTGAAAACTTGCAACGTGTCCGCCAAGTTCGGACGACTCTTCATTTGCGCGCACGACCATCGCCATTGCATTCCAGCGCACGAAATGCCGGATGCGCGTTTCCAGTTCATCGCTGCCCGGCATCGGCGGCTGTTCCGCCGGGCTGATGGTATTGATGTATGGCGTCTGTACGCCGAGCGAAACATGCGCTCCGCCGGCTTGGGCGCGGTCGACAATCGTTTCCACCAACGCTTGCGCGCGTGCGGGACCCTCGTTTTGGAGAACGCCGTCGAGCGCGTCAATCCACTCTTGGGTTTCTTGCGGATCCGGCTCGCTGAAATGGGTGGTCGTCATGCAGGGCCCTTCCGCTTGGGGTGCAGACCTTCCCACCCGTGGAGCGGTCCAATCTAGCTAATGGACCGTGCCAATGGCTGGCGGTCGAAACGCAGGACGATGCCGATTGCGGCCAAGAGTAAGACTCCGCCGGCCACCGCGAGCAGCGACATCGACTCCGCAAAGATCAGCGCGGCAAGAATCGCCGCGAAAACCGGCTCAAGTAGTGTCGCGGTTGCAATCGCACTGGGTGAGAAAACGCGCAGCGATGCATTAAGTGCCGTGTGTCCAAGCAACTGCGAAACGAAGGCGAGGGCGAGAATCCCGAGCCACGCACCGGTGGCCGAGAGCGGCGGAGGCGGCTGGCGTGCGATCAGGGCGGCAGCGATCAGCACAATGGCCGCCCACACATACGTGTGCGAAATGATGGTGCGCGTCGAGAGTTCCGAGCGCACTTCCCGTACGATGATGAAGTACGCACCGATTGCGATGGCTCCGATCAACGCTAGCGTTCCTCCAAGCAATGCATGCCCGGCAATCGGTGGCGCAACACTGTTGAAGCCGACGACCATCACGAGACCAACAGCCGCAAGGACATATGCAAGCCATACGGCCCAAGGGACGGGGCGGCGTAGCACGAGCACGTCGTAGAGCGTGGTGAACAGGGGTGTTGTTGCCACGATCAGGGTGGAGATCGCAACGCTCGTATATTCGAGCGACCAGATCCAACCGGCAAAGTGAATCGCCATCATGAAACCGGCGGCTGCGAGCAGCGTTCGTTGCCGAGTTGTCGTTCGCGTTGTAGAAGCGGTGCCGCGTCGCACCAGTGCGATCATCAGGAGAATCGCGCTCGCGATCGTGAGGCGAAGCGCAGCTACTGCTAAGGGTTCCGCGCCAACGAGCGCGTAGCGCGCGAAGATCGCGGCGGCCCCGACCGCGAGCTGGCCTCCGCCGAGTAATGCATAAGAACCCGGCGAAGCGCTGCGTGTCTGCACGCTTGAGAGGTTACCGACCTTGGCGGGACTTCCCTCATCCGTCGTGTATAGCAATTCTGCACGGGAGCTCCGCTGATTGGCGAGGCTGAGAGGGCTAAAGGCCGACCGTTGGATCGCGAGTTTCGGATCGTTATGATTCGCGACTGCGAATCGCAACCTGATCCGGGTAATGCCGGCGCGAGGGAGGATCCTATGAAGATTTATGTTGACGGACCCAGTGGCGTTCGCGTTCCGATGCGCGAGATTGCGCTCTCCAACGGAGAGAAGCACGTCGTCTACGATACGAGCGGCCCGTACACCGATACGAGCGTGACGACCGATGTGACGCGCGGCTTGCCGCCGCTGCGCGAGCGGTGGATCGAGGATCGCGGCGATACCGAGGCACTTGAGAAGTCGTCTTCCATCTACCGTCTTGGACGCGAAGCGATGCCGGAGTTGCAATCGTTGCGCTTTGCCGCAACGCGTAAACCGCGCCGCGCAAAAACCGGTGCCAACGTTTCGCAGATGCATTATGCACGCAAGGGGCAGATCACACCGGAAATGGAGTTTATCGCGCTGCGTGAAGGGATGGCCGCGGACTTCGTACGCGATGAGGTGGCTCGGGGCCGGGCGATCATTCCCGCAAATATCAACCATCCCGAGAGCGAGCCGATGATCATCGGACGCAACTTCCTTGTCAAGATTAACGCGAACATCGGCAACTCCGCGGTCGCCTCGACCATTGAAGAAGAAGTCGAGAAAATGACGTGGGCCACGCGCTGGGGTGCCGACAACGTCATGGATCTTTCGACCGGCAAGAATATTCACGAAACGCGCGAGTGGATTTTGCGCAATTCTGCCGTGCCGATCGGAACAGTCCCGATCTATCAGGCCCTTGAAAAAGTCAACGGAAAAGCGGAAGACCTCACGTGGGAGCTTTACCGCGATACGCTCATCGAACAAGCCGAGCAAGGCGTGGACTACTTCACGATTCACGCAGGCGTACTGTTGCGCTATATTCCGCTTACCGCAACGCGTGTAACCGGCATCGTCTCGCGCGGCGGTTCGATTCTCGCCAAGTGGTGTCTCTCGCACCATCAGGAAAATTTTCTTTACACGCATTTCGAAGAGATCTGCGAGATCATGAAGGCCTACGACGTCAGCTTCTCGCTCGGCGACGGCTTGCGCCCGGGGTGCCTTGCGGATGCGAACGACGCCGCACAATTCGGCGAGCTCGAAACCCTCGGCGAACTCACGCAAGTCGCATGGAAACACGACGTGCAGGTGATGATCGAAGGTCCGGGTCACGTGCCGATGCATCTCATCAAAGAGAACATGGACAAACAGCTCGAGATCTGCCACGAAGCGCCGTTCTACACGCTCGGACCGCTGACGACGGACATTGCACCCGGATACGACCACATTACGAGCGCCATCGGCGCGGCGATGATCGGCTGGTATGGCACCGCGATGCTGTGTTACGTCACGCCCAAAGAACATCTCGGACTCCCGAACAAGAAGGACGTCAAGGACGGCGTGATCGCGTATAAAATTGCGGCGCACGCGGCGGACGTTGCCAAAGGCCATCCGCATGCGCGGCATTGGGACGACGTGCTCTCAAAGGCGCGCTTTGAGTTTCGCTGGCAAGATCAGTTCAATCTTTCGCTCGATCCGGAGACGGCGCAAGAGTTTCACGACGAGACACTCCCCGCCGACGGCGCCAAAATTGCGCACTTCTGCTCGATGTGCGGACCGCATTTCTGTTCGATGAAGATTACGCAAGAGGTTCGGGACTTCGCAGAGCAAGGCATGAAAGAGAAGGCGGCCGAGTTTGCCGCCGCCGGCGGTGAGCTCTACGTACCCGTCTAGCGCCCGCTTGCTCGGATTAGAATAGCCGGCCCTTGGGGTAGAACGAGTCACGTTGCTACCACAGTTAAGGGGGCTATTTTGAACGCGTTAGATTTATTGAAAAAAGACCATGAAGAAGTGCTAGCTCTATTTAAGAAAGCTGATGCACTCGGCGAGCGCGCAACGACGAGCCGCCGCGACCTTTTCGAGCAGATAGACGAAGCACTTACACTGCATTCGAAGATCGAGGAGAAACTGCTCTACCCGTCATTCAAAGAACGCGCGAAAAAGAGCGAACAAAAAGACGAAGTGCTTGAGGCATACGAAGAGCATGGAGTTGCTAAGCGTCTCATCAAAGAGCTCGAAGGTTTGGAAGCGACCGATGAACGCTACAAAGCGAAACTTCAAGTCCTCGGCGAGGCCATCCAGCATCACGCAGGTGAGGAAGAGAAAGAAATGTTCCCGATGGTACGCGAGCTCTTCAGTTCTGAAGAACTCAATGAAATGGGCGAGCAGATCATCGCGATGAAAGAAAAAGCCGGTGCGCCGGTACCCGCCGAGGCGCGTCGATAATATTATTAGGCAGCATAACAAGGGGCTTCGCGCAGGCGGAGCCCTTCTTCTTGGAATAATCCAGCACGATGTCTGATCCCGTAAAAGAGGTCGCCGAACTTAGCCCCAAACCGGCCGAGCCGCCGCGCAATCGCGTCGTACGATTTCTAAAAAATCTGGGCCCCGGACTCATTACGGGCGCCGCGGACGACGATCCCTCAGGCATTTCAACCTATTCCGTTACCGGCGCAACCACCGGGCTCTCAATGCTGTGGGTGGCCTTGATCACGACGCCGATGATGGCGGTCATTCAGGGCATGTGTGCGCGCATCGGGATGGTAAGTGGAATCGGCCTCGCTGCGCAAATGCGCAAGTCGTTTCCAGCGTGGCTTGCTATGTCTCTTGCGCTCATCGTTATCATTGCCAACACCTTTAACGTTGGCGCAGATTTTGCCGGTATGTCCGCATCCGCCCACCTGGTCGCGGGCTTACCTGTTCTGCTATGGGTTTTCTTCTTCGGCGCTTTGCTGCTGGTTGCGCAGATCTTTTTTTCGTACCGTTTGCTCAGCAAGATATTTAAGTGGCTGACGCTTGCACTCTTTGCATATGTCATCACAGCATTTATCGTGCATCCTGACTGGCTCAATGTTCTCAAGCACACGATCGTGCCGGAATTCCATCTCAATGGCCACTGGATCACCACCCTTGTCGGCGTGCTAGGCACGACCATCTCGCCCTACCTGTTTTTCTGGCAATCATCGCTGATGGTGGAAGAAGAAAAAGAGATGGGCCGTGCGACCGTCGCAGCCCGCAAGGGTGCAAAGACGCAAGAAATTACCGATGCGCATGCCGACGTTAACACCGGCATGGTATTCTCCAACCTCGTGATGTTCTTTATCATCACGACGACCGCCGTGACGCTCGGGGCGCATGGAAACCACAACATCAGCTCCGCGCAAGACGCAGCAGAAGCGCTTCGACCGCTCGCGGGGAACTTCGCGTATATCCTATTTGCTGTGGGCATGATCGGAACGGGCATGCTCGCGATTCCGGTGCTGGCGGGGTCTTCGGCTTACGTTGCGGCGGAGATGTTGCATTTCCGGACCGGTCTCGATGAAAAGCCGCGTCGCGCTCCCCGATTTTACTTTATCCTAGGCGCTGGTGTCGTGATCGGCGTCCTCATGAACGTTCTCGGGATCGATCCGATTAAGGCGCTCTTTTGGTCGGCGGTCCTCAACGGTATGGCCGCGGTCCCGCTGGTCTATGCGATCGTTCACCTTGCCAACAAGCGGGATGTCATGGGGCAGTGGAAGAGTTCGCTGCTGGCAAACATTTGGGGCTGGGCGACGTTCGTTTTGATGGGAGCTGCAGCAATCATGATGTTTGTGTATTGGAACCAACAATAGGCAAACCGCGCGCGGTGCTTTTCGACCGCGACGGGACGCTCGTCATTGACGTCCCTTATAATGGTGATCCAGAACGCGTTGCCTTGGTCCCTGGGGCAAAGCAAGCTCTCGATATGATACGCTCTGCCGGTCTAAAGGTCGGCGTTATTTCAAATCAGAGCGGCATTGCGCGTGGCCTAATCACCATCGATCAGGTCGAGGCCGTCAACCGCCGAATCGAAGAGCTTTGCGGCCCATTCGACGTATGGCTCTATTGTCCACATGGGCCCGATGACGCATGCGAATGCCGTAAGCCGTTACCCGGAATGGTGCTCGAGGCGGCGCGCCTCTTAGACGTTGATCCCGAAGACTGCATCGTCGTCGGTGACAAACAGAGTGACCTTGAAGCAGCGAACGCAGCGGGGGCACAAGCGATTTTCTTCGATCATGCAAAGACGCAACTGTCGGCAATCGCACGGAAAATTGTTAACCTGGAATGACGCAGTGAGGCCCTAACGGTTGGGCGTTGCGGGCTCGAACTTCGAGTACCAATCCGACGACGGCGCGGCAGTAGTAATCTGCGAATCGATCGCCGGGATGCGCACGATCTTCGTGAAGTGCTGCCACATGCGCATCACGCGCACGACGTAATGCTGCGTTTCGTTAAACGGCGGAATGCCGTGGTAGCGGTCGACGGCCTTCGGACCGGCATTGTAGGCAGCGAACGCGAGTTGGTACTGATTGGTATGATTGCCGTACTTTGTGATCAGGCCACTCAAATAATGCGCGCAGCCGGATAGATTTTGGTCGGCATTGTGGGAATTGACGCCGAGCGTGCGCGCGGTGCCGGGCATCAGTTGCCCAAGGCCAAAAGCGCCGACGCGCGAGCGCGCCGAGGGACGCCAGCGTGATTCAACCGTCACGAGCGCAATCAGCAGATTGGCGTCGACGTTCCAGCGTGCCGCATTCATGAGCACATGCTGTGCAAGATCGCGGCTCTGCGACTGTTGCAAACGCGGATTGATCTTGCGAAGCACTTTGGCGTACACCGAAATCCCGGTGGTCGCGGAGCCATCGGCTGCACGCGCCGGAACGCACGAAAAGGCCGAGAAAACAAAAAGGGCCGCGCCGATAAGGGCTACAGATTTACGCATACAGAGACTGTCGGTCTGACCCGGGGAAAACTTAAGAAGAGAGGGCGGTTGCCTGTCTTTGGGCCGGATAGCGGCGCAGAGGGACCCCAACGCCGGTTGCGCGCAAGAGGGTCACCGCTTCTTCGCGTTGATTTCTGTCAACCGCATCTTGAGCCAAGCGAATCGCGATCGTGCAGAGCGAGCCTTTGATCAGCTCCTCGGTTGCTTCGAACCACTCCCAGCGGTTCAAAAATGAGCGGTCGGCCTTGAGGGAGTTCAGATAGAAGCGCGAAAGGCTCAGCCGCTCTATTTCCGTCCAACGGTCTTTGCGAGCTAAGGCTTGGGCCTGCCACAGATCGATGCGAGCGGATTGGGCCAGCTCGTAGCCCTTATTTGTGCTTGCGATGATGCCTATGCCGAGCCGCCTGCGCAGCCGGTGAACGTAGACCTTCAATGAAGAGCTGCGCGCCGCGTGCGCCTCGGGCCACAGGAGGGGAATCAGCTGGTAGGATGGCCAGACCTTGGCCCCAAGCGCGAGCGCGCAGAGGAGCGCGAGCTCCCGGGGCGGCAAATCGAGGTGCTTTCCATCTTGGCGCGCCGTTGCGCGGAGGATATCAAGTTCTATCACCCTTGTAGTTAAGCAAGGGGCGGTTACAGTGGGGTTACAAAATGGCCCCAGCGAAGCACGAGCCGATGAGCCGCTACCGCGACATGAGCCCGGCCAAAAAACGGTATCTCGTGATTGGGACCGTCCTCTTTTTTGTGGTCATGATCGGCCTGATCGCCTGGTCCTACATCGTCGCTGAGAGTAAGATTCGCTGAAGCTCATTTGGGCCGTAGCCCTCGGAGGCGCGCTGGGCTCGGTTCTTCGCTACCTCGTAGCGCTTGGGATGACACACCGCTATGGGCACGACTTTCCCTACGCAACCTTCCTGGTGAACTTCACAGGCTCGTTTTTGATCGGCGCCCTTGCGCAGTACACCATGCGCCATCCGGTAGACGTGGGTACCTTTTTGCGCGTGTTCCTTATCGTCGGGGTGCTGGGGGGATACACCACGTTTTCAAGCTTTTCATATGAGAATCTCGGTCTGATCGAAGATGGCCGCATCGGCCTCGCCTCCTTGTATGCGGCTGGGAGCGTGCTGACCGGCATCGGGGCCGCCTATTCGGGCAGCTGGCTAATGAGGTTACTTCCCTAGGACACCAAGCGCTCTTTTCGTGCTAAAATGGCACGCCGGGTAGTTTGGGAGCAAGTTTGGCGGCAGCGCGATCGCGAGATTTGTATCGTGCGTGGCTCGAACGCGAGGGGACCGCAACGGTCCTTATCTATTCGGGCCTTGTTATTGTGTTGCTCCCGGCCTTTCATTTTA
>JACRUB010000070.1:11891-13171 GCA_014305015.1 Vulcanimicrobiota bacterium
TACGTCGCCTCGGGGCTTCTAGTCGTTGTAGCAATGCAGCAGGCGTTCTTTCGTGTGCGCGATATCATCGTGGCTTTTGCATTGGGGCTTGCATTTCATATTGCGTACTCGATTCATCAAGGGCTCGGGCACGATGCAAACAATACGATAGTCATCGCCATTTACGCCAGTGCGTATATCATCGCGCTCTTACCGGCCACCGTGAACGTTCGTACGCGCGAGCATGCGATGGAGATGCGGTTCGAAGCGGAAGAGGCGCGCACCGAAGTGGCGAAACAACTCGCGCGCCAAACCATTATTACGCGCATTGTGGAATATATTCGATCCACATTTGATTTGCAGAACGTGATCGAGAACGTCGCGCAGGCGCTCGGCCCTAACCTTACCGGCGACCGGGTTTGCGTGGCGCTTTGGGACGAGGCCGCCGGTGCGATGGTCATTAAGAGCGAGTACCGTCGCGATCCGCTTCTGGTCCCTTCCATTCTGAACACGGAGCTTAAGAGCCGGCGCTGGATCAAGCCGTACCGCAGATTGCTTGCGGGGCAGACACTGCATATTTCGGATACGGAAAAGTCGACGGAACTCGCACACGGGCAACGCGAGTTCTTCAAGTTATCCGGAACTAAGGAGTTGATCGCCGCTCCGATTTTGGGGCAAAACAGGCGGCGCCCGCTGGGCTTCATTGCGCTTGGCGACACGACGCAACAGGGTCGGCTGACGGACGACGATCGTACGTTTCTGGAATCCATTGCGGGTCAAGTTGCCATCGCCATCCAGCAAAGCCGCGTGTACGAACAATTGCAGGAAGAGGTCGACTTCCGCAAGCGACAAGAGGCGCGTCTTTCGGACTTGGCCAACCGCGACGCGCTTACCGGCATCTTCAACCGGCGATACTTCATCCAGGAAGTGCAACATTGTGTCGAGCGAACCGGCGGCGACACGGCGCGCGGCGCGGTATTCTTTTTAGAGTCTCGATCATTTTAAAATCGTCAACGATACGCTTGGGCACGACGCCGGCGATCGGGTGTTGATCGCGATTCCAAAAGTCATTCGCGCAGCGCTGCGTAGCCGAGAAAATTCGCAAGTGCATTGCCGGGTATTCATTCCGCGAAGGCGGCCGCGTTTTCGACTTGGGTGTTTCCATCGGGGTCGCGCTCATTGACGGCACCGCAACGCCGCAAGAATTGCTCAACCGTGCGGATGAAGCGTGTTATCGTGCTAAAGCCGAGGGACGCAATATGATCGAGCTCTGGACGCGCAGTACCTTCGGCTAGAATTCC
>JACRUB010000070.1:13271-16759 GCA_014305015.1 Vulcanimicrobiota bacterium
TCCTCAGCAGGCGCAAGCGGGACGAGAACTTTTTCAATGGCGGCCAGATGTTCGTCAGCCACAACTAAGCGCGTGCGCACGGAACTGCTTTCCGAGATTGATTTATACACCGACTGTAATTCCTGGCGCACCACCGATAGGCGTTCCGCACTGTCGTGCAGCTCCTTAGCCTGCGTCTCCATCGTTTTCGCTAGCTTCATAAAATTGCCGCCACGTTCCAGTTCGTCGCGCAGCGTGGTCGCAAACTTTGAGAGCGCATTTGCGACGCTGGTGCGCTGCGGATCTGCAATCTCGGGAAGTTCGGCGATGACCGTTTCGCACAGCGAAACCAGCGACGCATCGAGCATGCGTGTGATGTAGAGCAGTTGATCGTAAGCTTCGCGCCTTCCACTTGACATGGGGCGCCCTTCGCTACGCGGTCTGCAATAACTTTTGGAGATGCGCTGAGGGCTGCGCATCCAGATCGCGGGCCAGTGCCTGTTTGTAGTGATTGAATTCGGTCTGAGCCGCGGCGGGCCGGCCGGCGGCAAGATGCGCTTTGATCGCGATCTCCCGTGCTTGTTCGTCGCACGGATCGCGATCGAGAATGGCTCGTGCCAGATCTAAAAGCTCCGCGGTCGCGTTGCGCTCAAAAGCGTCCGAAGCGAGAACCGAGGCGGTGCGCGATGCGATCGATGCGATGTACTGTTCAATCGTGCTAAACCACTCCCAACGCCACACCGGCGCATTCCGGCGTCCGTGCAGGCTCTGCAAGATCCGGCTGAGTTGAGCGCGGTCTCCAGCGCCGAGAAAGGGCCGCAGCTCTAACAAGCGGAGCAACTCTTCGTACTCGCAGAGATCGATGCAGATACCGTTGCGGAAACAATAGCCGTCGCGCTCGCAAAGAATAAAATCGGGCGCGATCTTCTCACGAACGCGGTGAACGTAAACTTTCACGCGGTTGAGTGCCGCATCCAAATCGAGGTCGGGGTAGACGACCGCGGCCAGCGTTTCGCCTGGGACCGGACGGTGATGGGTTGCGATTGCAAGGCAAATCTCAAGCTCGCGGTTTGTCAGGTTGGCGGCAAGGCCGCCAACGAGCACGCGGCCCCCGCAAATCTCAACACGAATTTCGGCTGCAGGTGCTTCGTTGACCCGGGCGAGCAAGAGCTCGAGGGAGCGTGCGATATCGTCGTATCCGAGAGCGGCGGTCTCGAAAATCGCGCGACGGAGCGACTCCGAAGCCAGGGGGCGGGGATCGGCAGTACGGCTTTGCATGTTCTTTATGCTAGCCTTCTGCCGGTCCCCGGACATCGGGGGAAACCCCTAGTTTACTTTTTGGCCCAGGCGATGCACCAGCCGTTTGGACTGATCGAACCTGAGACCAGACTGCAGGCTCCGTTCCCTTTGCCGCTCTTCGGGGCCCGATAGAAGCGGCAGTTGCTGCATTTTGCAGAGCCCTTGGGCTTGTTCTGATACTTGAACTGGGCCTTGCTGCCGGCGTCGGCTTGGCCCGCGGTGCCCGCGACGGCGGCGGCTAAGACCGGAAGAACGATGAGCCCCTTGAGGGCGTCGGCACGGGAAATTTTGTCCACTTCGGCTTCCTCTCGAGAAGTTGGTTTGCGTATTCCAGAATTCGTGGCTAGCTGCTAAGTTCCCATTTCGTACGTCTATTGGGATCCTCGAGATCGATGACGTCCTTCTTCGTGATGCTTAAGAACGCAACGAGTGCAAGAATGGTGAGCAAGAAGATGGCGCTTGTAACCGTGGTCCCGAGCCCAAGCCCGCCATCCGCTTTTGCTTGCGAGAGCAGATCGCCCATCGATGCGCCGAGCGGCCGCGTCAAAATGTACGCGATCCAGAATGCGAGCACGCCGTTGATTTTGAAAAGATAGTAGGCCAGTGCGGTAACTGCAATCGCACCCGCAAACATGAGCACGGAGTTTGCGTAGCCGAGCTTCGAGGCTTCAGCGGCGAGATCGCCGGCCGAAGTGCCGAGCGCGAACGTAAACAGAATTGCGGCCCAATAAAAGAGTTCGCGTTTGGTTGTTACGATGCTGTGAACCGACAGCGTTCGCTCGGAGAGCCACCAGAAGAGAAAGACGAGTATGAGAATACCGCCGAAGAGCATGGTACTCGTTTTGAGTCCCATCCCAAGCTTATCGACAAGCAAGTCGGACGTGAGCGTTCCGACAACGCTGATTAAAACAACGACGATCCAGTAAACCGCCGGTATATAGCGGCGAGTCACGAGTTGCACGATGAGTGCCGCAACAAACAGACCGGTCATCACCCAGGACGTAAGCACGAGGCCCAAATTGAGCGTGGTCGAGAGGTAGTCTGCGAACGTTTCGCCGACCGTGGTCGCGAGTACCTTAATAATCCAGAAATACAGGGTGACTTCGGGCACTTTATTGAGCATCTGAGCATATGTCGATTGCTTAATCATATGAAATCCGTCGTACCCGCACTTTGATAGGAAGCAACGGAAAATCGGCAAATGCCGTCACCAGGAGGTGTCCTTATATGACTCGTTTTCTCTCGTCTCTCATGATTCTGGCAATGGCCGGCTCTCTAACCGCGGCGGCGAGCGCCAGTATGACCCATATGAATAAGCCGCGTCACGGATGCGCGGTCGGCCAAACGTACGTGCATGGATACATGAAGGGCGGCAAATACGTCAAGGGCTACTGCCGCCACAAATAGCCTCACCCCGAACCTAAAAAAGGCAGCCGTCCAGCGGCTGCCTTTTTTAGTTATGTGTTCAATTAAACTTTGTTCTTGCGCTGGTGGATAATCAGCGCGTTGCCTTCGGGATCCGCCGCAAAGGCCATGTGGCAAACCGGCGTTTCGGTCGCCGGGCTGATCTGCAGGCCGCGGCTCTGATACTCTTTGACGGCTGCGCCAATGTCATCCACTGCAAACATGATGGCTCCGCCGGTCGCGCCGTCATCCGGCTTCCAGACGCCAAACGTGCTGCCGTCGGCAAGGGTAAATTCTGCACCGCGCCCCTCGGAGTCGATCTCCGTCGGCACCATGCCGAGGATATCCCGATAGAAGGCGGTCTGAGCGTCGGGGTCTTTCACGAGATAAGCAACCAGGTCGACGCCTTTGATAATTCCAGTCTTTGCGGCGGTGGCTTGCGATGTGCTCACAGGTTAGTCTCTCCTTACAATTCGAGTGCTTTTCGCTAGCTTACCAAGCCATACATGACACGTAATGTCAAGTTTCCATTGCCCGAGGGAAAAATGAAACAAAATGCCGCTGTGTATCGTAACACGGTGCGATCTGCTGCCCTCTCTCTTTCACAGGAGTCTCTTTATGTTTTCGAAGACCGCCCTTGCGCTTGCCTTAGCCTGCGCTCTTCTAACCGGCGTTGTGCGGGCGGCCGATGCACCCGCGCCCGGCGCGACCACAACTGCGCTTACGGCGCTCTACCAAGAATTCTGCATGGCGGCGATGGACCCGACGGATAAGAATATGGACACGATGTCGGCGCTGTTTGCACC
>JACRUB010000037.1 GCA_014305015.1 Vulcanimicrobiota bacterium
CACCGGCGTCGGCGCGGACGGTATTCTTGTCGTCCTGCCTTCCACGACGGCCGATATTCGCATGCGAATCTTCAATGCCGACGGCTCCGAGGCCGAGATGTGCGGAAACGGAATTCGTTGTGTAGCCGCTTATTTACGGGAAGAAGGCGGCGCCGCCGATCTCAAAGTGTAGACGCTCGGCGGTCCGATCGAGACCAGCATCACGTCGGGCGCCCCAAGTTATGCCGTTCGGGTCAAAATGGGGACGCCGAAATTCGGCAAGAGCGATAAGCCGGGCGATAACCTTGCGTTTGTCTCGCTGGGCAATCCGCATGTCGTCCTGTTTGCCAAGTCGTTCGAAGATATCGAACTCGATGACATCGGTCCCAAGTATAACTCGCAGATTCCCGGCGGGACGAACGTGCACGTCGCGGTAAAGTCCGGGCCGTCGCGTTTGCTCGTGCGCCACTGGGAGCGCGGCGTTGGAAAAACGATGGCCTGCGGTACCGGCGCGGTTGCATGCGCCGTCGCCGCCATCGGGCGCGGCGACGTCAAATCGCCGGTGGAAGTTAACGTGCCGGGCGGACGTCTGGTCGTCGAATGGGACGGCACCGGCGAAGCGACCCTCGAAGGTCCGGCCGTGCGCGTCTTCGATACCGAATTTCCACTGCCGTGACCGGCCTCGCCTACTGCGACCGCCGCGGCAAGATGTATTTCGACGATCAAGTCGAGCCGCTCGCGGACGGCGGCATCATCCGCGCGGCGCAGGCTGAGGAATTGATTCCGGCGCCGGCCGGATGTGTGCCCATGATTCTCCCCGGACGTCATCCGATGTCGACCGCGCGTTTTCCGAACGACCGCTTTGCGCTTGCCGTTGCGCTTCCGGCAGGCTATACACGGCTGCTCGTGCCCGCGTACACGAAAGAGAAGAAGGCGCCGACGTTGCCGCTGTTCGGCTACACATTTGCGTGCGTGGTCGACGACGAGTTGCACGTAGCCGCCATGCGAACGGACGAGAGTGAAGACTGGACGCCGCGCTATTTCGCTCAAGGCGAGTTGGAGAAAAAACTTGCAGACCGCATCGCGCTCGATCCGCAAAATCGCGTACTCAACCAAGTCGCATTGTGTTCGCGCGAATACGGTTGTTTTACGGCGCAAAATGTTTTTCTCGAGCGGGGCGAAGCAGCGCTGCCGGTTTCTCCAAAGTGCAACGCCCGCTGCGTCGGCTGCATCTCCGAACTCGCCCCCGAAGTTAAATTGCCGTCGCCGCAGGCGCGCATCGCATACGAAACCTCGGCGGAAGAGTTGGCGCGCGTCGCGATCCATCATTTGGAGCGGGTGGCGGATGGGATTGTCTCCTTCGGCCAGGGGTGCGAAGGCGAGCCGTTGCTGCGTTCGCTCACCATCGCCCGATCGATCGAGCTAACGCGAGAACACGTTTCGAACGGTACGATCAATCTCAACACCAACGGCAGCATGCCTGATGCGCTGCAGCGCTGCATTGACGCAGGACTCCAAGCCGTGCGCGTGAGTTTGAACTCATTTCGTCCGGAGGTGTACGAGGCGTACTATCGCCCGCAAGGCTACACGCTCGACGATGTTTTCGAGAGCGTTCGACTCGCTTGTGCGGCGGGGCTTCGCGTCTCGCTCAACCTGTTAACGCATCCTGGGGTCACGGATGACGTGCGGGAGATCGCTGCAATGAATGAATTTCTCTCGCAAGTGCGCGTGACGATGATTCAGACGCGCACGCTCAACATCGATCCGGAGTGGTACTTCGCTGCGGTTGGCCGTCCCGATCAGGTGGCCGGCATGCGTGCCGCAATTGCGGCGATTGCATCGCACGGCGTGCAAGTCGGGAACTTCACGCACACACACTGACCTAGGCGATGGGGATCTGCTCAATAAAGCTCGTACAATGGATAGATGCCGATATGGGCGATTCTCTCGATCGTCGCCGCTGGCGCGATTGTCGGACTCTTTGAGCCGGGACGATTTAGCCACGCATTCGGCGTTGCGACATTGTATGTTTTTCTGCCGTCCTTGCTGTTTGAGGCGGCATGGAATCTCGATGCACGCATCATGCTGGCAAATTGGCGACCTGTTCTTGGGCTCGCTGTGCCCGGCGTGGCGATCACGACCGCAATCGTAGCTGCAGCAGTCTGGATCGGCGGCTTCCCGTTGCCGGCTGCGCTCATTCTGGGAGCCATCGTGAGTGCGACGGATCCTATCGCGGTGGTTGCGATCTTTCGAGGCTTGGCCGTTCCGGTTGCACTTTCGACAATCGTGCAAAGCGAGGCGTTGCTCAATGATGCAACCGCGGTTGTCCTGTACCGTTCGCTTGTGTTAGCAGCGGTCAGCGCGCTGAGTGTTGGATCCGTTCTTAGAATTTCGGCTTTTGCAGTGGTGAGCGCGGCTAGCGGAATTCTTATCGGCATTGCTCTTGCCGTCGCGATTGCACATTTGTTGGTGCGCCGCAATATTGCCGCGATTCAAATATGGGCAACCTTGGGAGGCGCCTATGCTGCATATTTTGCTGCCGAAGCGCTGCATGTGTCCGGGATCTTTGCAGTTGTTGCCTTTGGCGTCGCGCTGCGCGAAGCCGAACGCCGCACGATCAGCGTACAAGCGGCCGAAGAAGTCGGACGCTTTTGGGATGTCACCGCACTCGTTGCCAATGGCTGCGTCTTTTTTCTAACCGGTGCCGCGATACAAATTGCAAGGCTCGCACATGAGCCTTATGCGGCGGTAGCGGCACTCGCCGGCGTTCTAGCGGCGCGCCTCGTCCTGGCGTACATTCTCACTCCTGCAGCTCTTGGGAGTCGAGCGAATCGTTCGTGGTTGCACGTGATTCGCGCCGCCGGCGTTCGCGGGGCTTTGTCACTTGCGCTCGCCCTCGCGCTTCCGGTTACGCTTGCGTTTCGTGCCCAGATCATCGACGTCACATTCGTGGTCGTTTTAGCCACACTCTTTTCATCTGCGTTCATCGTTCCACGCACGGTAAGGGCGTTCGCGCGCGCAAACGCATCAGAGGGTTCTTGATATCCGCACTTGTAAGGCCCACTGCAACATGAATATCCAACTGGTTCGGCCGCCCCTGGCCAAGGTGCTTACCTGTCTGCTTTGTGCCGCCTCACCCGCCCTCGCGCAAACCAGCCCGTCGCCATCGCCGACCCCGGTTCCGAATATCACATGGCAAGTAAACGCATCCGGATACTCGTTTAAGACGAACAATCCCAATGCCACCGGTGCTCTTGACACCACCACCGGAGCGGACACGGGCTCTCGGACGGACTACTCAAATATCCAAGCGAGCGTCACGCGCAACACCGGCTTATTCCGTTTCGGTACAATTATCGGCGAGTATGCTTTCCCCGTCGTCGGGCAGGCGATCAATCCAACGTTCAAGGCCGGAGCTAACACCGATCTCTTTAGTTTTGTGCCTGTTGCGTACATGCAATATGTGCCCAATGGCGCGTGGACGTTTACGGCCGGAAAAATGGCAGCCCTTTTGGGCCAAGAGAGCAACTTCACGTATCAAAACGTCAACATACAACGCGGCCTGGGGTGGAATGCTGAGCCGGCCTTTACGCGCGGTGTGCGGGGCGCATATACGCAAGGAAAGTTCACCGGTACGCTCGGCTACACCGACGGCTATTATTCAGGAAGACTAAACTCGCTCGAAGGGCTCCTCGCATGGGTAGCCTCGAGCAATACTACCGTGCAATTCGCGTGGATTGCGCCACCGAACAACTCCGGGCCCAATCCGACGGCCGGTATTGCCAACAAACGGGAAGCGGATCTGATGCTCACGCAACAGTTCGGAAAACTGCAGCTGCTGCCATATTTGCTGTGGATTGATTCCCCGCAAAACACGAGCATCGGCTATAACGGCGATGAACGCGCGTTCGCTGGAGTGCTCATTGCGAGCTATGTTTTCGATAACGCATGGTCCGTGGGTGCGCGGTATGAATCGATCGTAAACCGAAGCAGCACGCTGGACTTGGGCGCAAATGCAGATCTTGTCGGATTTGGTCCGGGCAGTAAAGCGACAACGCTTACGTTGACGCCCGCGTTTAAAACGGGGCACACGACCATCCGTGCGGAGTATTCAAATGTGAATCTCGGCGCGTTTACGCCGGGGCTTGGGTTTGGGAATTTCGGAACAACGCCCTCCCAATCACGCGTCGGGCTCGAGCTCGGAGTGCAATTCTAGCTCTCCCGGCCGCGGCGCGAGAATCAGCAATTCCAGCGCACCAGCGTCCAGCAACCGGCGTGCGAACGTCCTGCGCTGCATGAAGGTTGGCGTGCGGAGCGTACCGGCAACGGCGATCGTCGTTTCGTCAATCTCGCGCGCGATGCGCAATACGGTTGCCGGCAGGTCGGGGTTGGTCTCGCGTATCCACACGGCGTTGGCGTTGCGAGCTGCCGCTCGTAGTTCTGGTTCGAGCCGCGTATCTTTGGAATTCGGCTCGGTTACAAACGCAACTGCGAACTCCACTTCCAAGCGCGCGGCGATCCGGCTGCAGCGTTCGACGAGCGCGACGTCCTGGGGCCGCGATGCAACGCTCAGCAAGAGGCGTTCGAAAGGGGCAGGAAGCTTTTGGCGATTTCGCGCGCGCAGCGCCTCACGCAATGCCAGTTCGCGCAGTGCGAGCAAATTCTCAGTACGGAAAAACGTTGAAAGCGCGCTTTCAATTTTCTCTTTCGGATAGATGTGGCCGCTGCGCAGGCGGTCTTGCAGCGTGCCGGGCGTGACATCGATGAGAATCACCTCATCGGCAAGTGCGAGAATTCCATCCGGTAAGGTATCTCGAACGGCGCGACCGGTGAGCCGGAAAACGGCATCGGAGAGTGCCTCCAGATGCCACACGTTCAGCGTTGTAATCACGTCTATGCCGGCGCGCAATGCGGCCAGAACATCTTCGTAGCGTTTCGTTGATACACAACCCGGCGCATTTGTGTGCGCCAGTTCATCGATCAGCACCACTTGCGGCTTGCGCGCGAGCAACGCTTCGCGATCGAGTTCGGCACAGATTTTTCCATCAACTGTCAGCTCTCTGCGCGGAAGGATCTCGAGACCGTTGAGCATCGCCGCTATCTCAGTGCGGCCATGCGTTTCCACGACCCCGGCGACGACGTCGACTCCTTCATCTTTGAGTTGTTGCGCACGGTCGAGCATCGCATGCGTCTTGCCGCTGCCGGCGGCAGCTCCCAAGTACACGGCAAGTTTTCCGTATCCAACGCGCATGCGGTCGCCGGCTGTCATGCCGTACGGATGCGAAACGAGCGGAGTCCCGCCGATGAATGTTTGTCCACGTCCAACGATAAAAAAATCGCGATCGAGCCGGCGGCTGGCAAGTTTGGTTGCAATCGGACCCGCCGGGATGGAAATGAGCGACGCGCGCACGTTTGCCATGTCGACCTTGGCCGGGTCGGTCGTCTGTTTTAGTATCTCGGCGTCGAGGTCGCGGGCAATGCGGGCAAGTAGATCGAAATCTGCATTTGGCGGCGCAATAATCTCAAGTGCGAGATCGAGCGCCGAGGACAGAGCCGATGTGCGGCGCAGAAACGGCGCGGGCTCCACGTCGTCGAGAAGAAGGGCAGCCGCGCTCGAAACTTGCTCGGCGGAAACGGCGGGCATCGTGAGGCCGTCGATGGTTCGCAACAGCAATTGCCGCAGCTGTTCGAGATTCTCCTCGCTAAACGTACTTTCTAAAGCGTCTTCAATATCGCCGGCCTGCGCGATCTTGCCGGAGCGCAATCGCATTTGCAGAAGCCGCGGAGAAACATCGAGCGCGATTACTTCATCCGCGGATTGCAGAAACGAAAGCGGAATAAGATCGGTCGATTTCTTGCCCGTGATGGACTCGGTGACGCGCGCCGCCGGTTCGAGATGCGCAATGTTAAAGGCACCGATGACCCCGATACCATTTTCTCTAAGCGCTAGCGCCTCGCGCCATCGTGCGCTGTGTGCTGCTCCGAGGGGATTGCGGTGTTGCAGTTCGTCGAGTACCACGATATCGGGTTGTCGAATCAGAGTGGTGCGAAAGTCGAACTCACCATTGCGCGGTTCGATTCGAGGAATGTCGGAAGCAATTGTGTGCAGGTCGGTGCGCCCTTTGAGATCGGCTACGCCGATGACCGCATCCACCCCGCCGCTTCGCAGACGGCGGGCTTCTTCGAGTAGACGGTGTGTTTTGCCGGCGCCGGGTGCACTCGTCAAAAAGATAACGAGCCGCGCCATTTCGATTAGGCGGCGCTTCCTACCAGAGCCGCACGCACTTGATCGCCCGCGCCTTTTTTGACGATAATGATAACCTGATCGTTGCTTTGCACGCACGTATCGCCGGTTGGAATGACGAGATCCTGATCGGCGCGGTCAATCGCGACAACAACGCTGTTGCGGGGGAATGAAATTTCGCCCAGACGCTTGCCGGCCATCGGTGAATTTGCGGGAACGGTGACTTTGAGCAGTTCGAGGTTGCCCTTATTGAAGAGCGTCATAGAATTCATCATCTGGTGATACTGCGAAGCGTTTACGTGCTCGTTTAGGACATCCAGAATGATCTCGGTCGAAGAGATGACGACCACGGGATCTTCAGCGTCGAGGGATTCGAAAATCATCTTATTGCGTGGGTTGTTAACGCGAGCGATACAACGCGGGCGGCTCGGTTGCTTCTTGGCAATCAGGGTTACAACCAAATTGTCTTCGTCGTCGCCCGTATCGGCCACCACGACATTTGCGCGCCCGATACCCGCTTCGCGGAGGACTTCGGGATCGCATCCGTCACCCACGACGGTAACGTTGGTTTCGAGCAAGGTCTCCAGCGCGCGGGCTTTTTTCTCTTGTTTCTCGACGACGACGACTTCGTGATGTTGTGCCATTAGCGCGCGTGTCAGATACGAGCCGACCTTGCCGCCCCCCACAATTAAAATGAACACTACGCAGATAACCTTGGGGTAGCCGTCTGGAACATCGTTGCGAAGTCGGAGATGGCTTCGGGGGCGACGATTGCGTTGATCTCATCGCCTTCGGCCAGAATTGTATCGTTGGCGGCAACGCGCACGCTCTTTCCGGTGCGAATCGCGGCTATGCGAATAAGTCCGGGCCGCTCCATATCGGCCACGCGTTTGCCGGCATCGGCGGCGGTGACCGTTGCGCTAAGCGACGTCACTTTTCCGAAATCAAATGATTGCAGCGTATCCCATGGCGCTTCCATTAAGACGTCGCGAATGATTTTCGCACCGACGGTGGTGGGACAGACGGTGTCGATGCCGAGCTCGCGATAAAGGGCGCCGCGCGGCGGATCGTAGATGCGCGCGACGATGCGCTTGATCTTAAACATGCGTTGTGCAATGAGCGCCGCCATGACATTGCGATTGTCGCCGTCGGTCACGGCGATGAACCCCTCAGCGCGTTCCGCGCCCGCTCGCTTAAGCACGTCGTAATCGATACCTGTGCCAACCTCGACGTGACCTTTGAATTTTGCGCCAAGCCGTTTAAAGGCCGCCGGATTTTCGTCGACGACAATGACCTCGTGGCCATCCGCGTCGAGCAATTTCGCGAGCGCGGAGCCGACGCGGCCGCACCCGACGATTAGGTATCTCATGAGCGGCCTACGTTTTCAGCACCCCTTCGAGCAATCCCCGTATCCGAGGGACGGGATGTAAGACTCTGAGAACCCGAAATTGCTTGCAAATTTTGGGCAGGAGCCTAAAGCGGGCGCTAGAACCGCAGGGAGTTTGTCGGGCTGTAGCTCAGCTTGGTAGAGCGCTGCGTTCGGGACGCAGAGGCCACAGGTTCAAATCCTGCCAGCCCGAAATTTCTGGAACCCATATATTTGGATAAGGACCACGCAATTCTAGTTTTGGGGGGCCCCGCGCGCTTTGCGTGCGGGGGGCGTGCAGGCGTTTACGCCGGAGCGCCTGTTAAACCAACGGGGCCCCCAAATTGCTTTAGCAATTTGGGGTGGTAATTGTTTTCTAAATTTAGTGCTGCTTCTCGCCGGGTGCTTCGCGCTGCAGAGCAAGAATGCCGCAACCACAACCATTACTACGTTGGGGCCGAGCACATGCTCGTTGCGCTTCTCGAAGAGCACGATCCGGCGATTACCGAACGCCTTCGCGCTGAAAAAATCGACCTCTCGGATGTCCATGCAGACGTTCGACGCTCGCTTGGGACGGGTGAAGACCGAATGTGGGAAGGCATCCTCGTGACGCCACGCGTCCGCAAGATCGTGACCCTTGCGGAGCGCCGTGCCGGCGACCGTGAAATCGACCCCATCGATCTCTTCGAAGCCATTCGTGAGGAAGGCGGCGGGATGGCTGCCGAGATCCTCCGCCGCGGTGCCTGAAAGGACCAACGAGTAAGTGGAGCATTTTTCAGCGTTCTTTTTGACATTGGTCGGGCACGTCGGGTATCTTGGGCTTTTTATCGCCATGACTCTCGGGAATGTCGGCGCACCCGTCGGCGCTGAAATCATCATTCCGGCGGCCGGAGCGCTCGTCGCCACCGGGCATCTTCCCGGCGAGGGAAGCTATGGTGTCTGGGGCGTGATCGTGATTTCGGTCTTAGGCGAACTCTGCGGCGGGACAATTGCGTATGCGATCGGCCGCTATGGCGGACGCCCCTTCGTACACAAGTACGGACCCTATGTCATGTTTCATGAAGCAGAGCTCGGCAAAGTCGACCGTTTCTTCACAAAATATGGCAGCTTTGCAATTTTCATCTGCCGCTTTATTCCGGTCATCCGCGGAGTCGTGGGCATTCCGGCCGGGATTACACGCATGGCGCTGCCGGCGTTTTACCTGTGGTACGCGCTTGGCTCGCTTGCCTTCTGCGCTATTCTCGCTTACATCGGACATGCGCTGGGCAATAATCTCGATACAATCGTACCGCTCTTGCACAAATTCTCGCTCGCTGCGGTCGTAGTTATCGTTTTGGCCGTGCTGTACGCCATCTATCGCATCATCGTCGCAAGACGAAAGGCACCCTCCGCTTAAAGAGCAGAGCGTGGACTCCGGCCGCCCGACTCTAAAAGAAACGCTGACGCAGATCCCCGACGCACCGGGGGTCTATATGATGATTGGCGCCGCCGAGAAGATTCTCTACATCGGCAAGGCCGTCTCGCTGCGCAGCCGTGTGCGGTCGTATTTTCAAGATAGCGCGGCGCATCATATTCGCACGCAAGCGATGGTTGAACGCGTGGTCGACGTGCGCACGATCGTCGTCACCAACGAAGTCGAAGCGCTCATCCTTGAAGCTAATCTCATCAAACGGTATCAGCCGCCGTACAACGTGCGGTTGCGCGACGACAAACGCTATCCGTATTTGAAAGTCACGAACGAGCCTTTTCCTCGCGTCGTCTTTACGCGGGTGGTCAAAGATGACGGTGCGCGTTATTTCGGCCCGTACACGAATGCACACGGCCTGCGCGAGCTCATCGACCTCGTCCGGCTCGTATTCCCTTTAAGAACCTGCCGCGAGCCCATCGACGGCAATCGCGCACGGCCGTGCTTACAGTATCATATCAAACGCTGCCTAGCCCCGTGTGTTGGATACCAAACCGAAGACGACTACGATGCAATGATCGAAGAAGTCGTACTCTTCCTTGAGGGCAAGCAAGACTCGCTGCTCTCACGGCTGCAACGTGAAATGATCGGCGCGGCGGAAAACTACAACTTCGAGACGGCCGCGCGTTTGCGCGACCGCATCGTGCAAGTCCGGCGGGTTACGGAAAGCCAGAAGGTCGTATGGCGCTCGCGTCTGGACATGGACCTTATTGCGGCGGCCCGCTCACAAGGCCAAGCGTGCATGCAAGTCTTCATGGTGCGCGGGGGAAAACTGATCGGACAAGAGCATTTCATTCTCGATGGAGTGTTCGATCAATCCGACGATGTGCTGTTTTCCGAATTTCTCAAGCAGTTCTACACCGCAAGAACTGCCGGTGAATACGATCTCTCATCGTTCTCGATGCGCAACGCGCGTCAAAACGAGTCGCCCGTTGCGATCAAGCGCCGTTCGCGCGAACGGCCCTCAAGTGCGGTGCCGAAAGAGATTCTCGTACAAGCGATGCCGCCGGATGCCAGCGTGATAGAAAGCTGGCTCACGGAAGTCAAAGGGCAGCGGGTGCGCGCACTTGTTCCCGAACGCGGGGCGCGCGCCGAGTATCTGCGCCTCGTCCAAAAGAATGCCGAGCAGAACCTCAAAGCGTATCTTGCTCACCAAGAAGTGCAAGAGACCGCGCAAGCGCGCTCGCTGACAGAACTTGCCGACGCTCTGGAGTTACCGGAGATTCCGCACCGCATCGAGTGCTACGACATCTCCAACATACAAGGCACGAACCCGGTGAGTTCGATGGTCGTCTTCGTTGAAGGCCGCGCAAAGAAGAGCGAATACCGGCGCTTCAAAATTCAGTACGATAAAGGCCCCAATGATTTTGCAATGATGCAGGAGACGCTGCGGCGCCGTTTGCGGTATCTTCGTGCGCAGACCGATGTGGACGTTGCTAAACACGAAGGCGACGCGGGCGCCGAAGCGGAGGCAATCTCACGCGAACAACGTGCGCTTGCGGCCAAAGAAAAATTTAACAAAAAGCCCGATCTTCTGCTCATTGACGGCGGAAAGGGACAACTGAGCGCCGTGGTTGAGGTCATCGAGCAAATGGATATGATCGGACTTTCCGTTGCCGGTCTTGCCAAAGAGCACGAATGGCTCTATCTTCCGGGACAGTCGGAGCCTATAGTACTGCCGCCGAATTCCGCGGCCCTACACCTCGTGATGCGCATCCGGGATGAAGCGCACCGCTTCGCAGTGACCTATCATCGCGTACGGCGCGGCAAGGCGATGATCCACTCTGCCTTGGACAACCTCGAAGGTGTAGGCCCGGTGCGCAAGAAGCGACTCTTACAGACGTTCGGCTCCATTGCTGCCATCAAGCGGGCCAGCGTGGACGAAATCGCGGCCGTCAAAGGCATGACGCCGAGCCTCGCGTCACACGTGAAAACCGCCTTAGGAGGATAAGGGTTCATGCACCTGCTCATCCGCCTCATCGTAAACGCAATCGTCTTTTACTTAATCGCTACCTATGTTCCGGGCTTTTCCATTCACTCGTTCGGAACCGCACTCATCGCGGCAGTTGTGTTTGGTATCGTCAATGCGATCATCCGGCCGATCTTACTCCTCATTTCCTTACCGATCACGATTATCACACTCGGCCTCTTCACTATCATCATCAACGCGCTCATGTTCTGGTTAACCGTCGTTTTGGTGCCGGGCTTTACCGTGAGCGGCTTCGTGCCGGTCCTGGAAGGCGCAATCATCATGATGGTCGTCTCGTTGCTGCTCTCTCATCTGTTCCATTCAGAACGGCGAGCGGTCTAAAACGGCACGCATGCATGCAGGAGGGATTGGGGCGGCGGCAGCAATTGCCGCCGTCTCTTTGCCGCTCTCACAGTGCTGGGACCGCCGGGTTTTTACGATGTATATGGCGGCTCAAACCAACCTAAAATTACAGGGGTCATCTTAGATGAAGTCAGGCGCAGTGCAACAGCCGTTTAACGAGCAGGGACGTCTTTCGGCGATCCGCCGTTACGATATACTCGACACACCTCCCGACGGGAGCTTCGATCGGATAACTGCGCTCGCGGCACGTCTGTTTGATGTGCCGATTGCGCTCGTGACCATCGTGGACGAAGACCGAATTTGGTTCAAGTCGATCTTCGGACTCGAAGATGTCGCGCAGATTCCGCGCGATCCGGGACTCTGTGCTTCGGCGATTTGCCAAGACCAGCCGTATATCGTGGAACATGCGCGCAAAGATCCCCGCAGTTTTGAGAACCCGCTGGTGGCGGGGGAATTTGGCCTGCAGTTTTATGCGGCTGCGCCACTACGGACACATGACGGTCACAACCTCGGGACGCTTTGTTTGCTGGACCGCAAGCCAAGGACGTTCGCCGCGTCCGACCGCGCGACTCTAGAAGATCTCGCGGCGATCGTCGTGGACGAACTTGAATTGCGCTTGCGATCGCTTCAAACCGTTGGCGAAGAGCGGAAGATGCGGCTCGAAGCCCGGCGGCTCGCGATGAGTTTACAGACGGAGATGCTTCCCCATAGTTTCCCCGCGATCGACAGAGTCAAATTTGATGCCATGTATATACCTGCCGCGGGGGATGCCGTTGTCGGCGGCGATTGGTACGACTCTTTCGTGCTCGATGAAACTCAGCTCTTGCTTTCAATCGGCGACGTTGCCGGCCACGGGCTGCCGGCAGCTCTTTTGATGGGTAAACTGCGCCAATCGCTACGCACCATCGGCTTTGATGTCCGGTCGCCGGCTGAGATATTGGTACGCCTGGATCGTGTCCTGCGTGCAGAAGACCCGAATATGCTGGTGTCGGCCTTTGTTGCAATCGTGAATCTTGCCGATCACTCGCTGCGCTATGCGAGCGCGGGTCATCCGCCACCGCTCCTGCGATTGCCCTCGGGAGAAATCGTGGAACTCGCGAGCCGCGGGTTACCGCTGGGTTTACGCACTGAGCCCGAAGCCGACAGCATCTATCCGCAAATTCCCGGTGGGTCCGTTCTCGTTCTTTATACCGATGGATTAACGGAGTCCACGCACGACCTGCTCGCCGGCGAAAGACTTTTGCGCGCGTCTCTTGCAAATGCAACTATCGCGCATAGCGATCATCCGGCGGCGGCGATTCAGGATGCGCTCGTGAGACATCCGGCGCCGGATGATGTTGCGCTTCTGACACTGAGTTTTTCGTAGAGTGGAAACCGTAGCAGAACTTGGGTTTTCCACGCTTGGCTTGCACGCGTCGCTGGTGGAAGCGGCGACCGCGCTTGGCTATGAAGAGCCGACCGCAATTCAGCGCGAAGCGATTCCACCGCTCGTTGCAGGAAGCGACGTGCTGGGACAAGCCGCGACCGGTACCGGAAAAACCGCCGCATTTGCGCTGCCGATGCTTCACCGAATCGGCGCTTCCGATGGATCGCAGCGGTCGGTTCGCGGTTTGATCCTGGTTCCGACGCGCGAACTCGCGATGCAGGTCGCGCAAGCGGTGCACAAATACGGGCGGATTTTGGGCGTCGCGGTTCTTCCCATTTACGGCGGCCAATCGGTCCAGCAACAGTTACGCGCACTTAAGCGTGGAGTTGACGTAATCGTCGCAACCCCGGGCCGCGCCCTCGACCATATCAACCGGGGAACATTGGATTTGAGCACCGTCGAGTTTCTCGTGCTTGACGAAGCCGACGAAATGCTCGATATGGGATTTGCCGACGAGTTGGAAGCGATCGTCGAAAAAGTCCCGAAAGCGCGCCAGACAGCGCTCTTTTCGGCTACCATGGCGCCGCGCATCCGTTCGATCTCAAAGCGGTACCTTAAGAACCCGTCTCTTGTTACGATTGCTAACGAAACGACGGCGGCCGGCAAGAAGCCGCGCGTTCGCGAGGTTGCCTATGTGGTTCAGCGCGCACACAAGACGGCAGCACTTGCCCGCGTGATTGATATGGAGTCCCCCACATCCGCAATTGTCTTTTGCCGCACGCGGATGGAAGTCGACGATTTGACGGAGACGCTCGGCGCGCGAGGATACCAAGCAGAAGCGATTCACGGCGGGCTCTCGCAGGACCAGCGGGACCGCGTCTTGCGGCGCTTTCGCGAAGGAACCTCTGAGATTCTGGTCGCGACCGACGTTGCGGCGCGCGGACTGGATATCGAGAATCTGTCGCATGTCGTCAACTATGATGTTCCCTCATCGCCGGATGCGTACGTCCACCGCATCGGGCGCACCGGACGAGCCGGCAAAGAAGGCGTCGCGATTACGCTAGCTGAGGCGCGCGAGCACCGGCTGCTACGCAATATTGAATCGCACACGAAGCGCAAGATTTCGATCGAATCGGTGCCGACCGCACACGATCTGCGCGCCCGCCGGCTGGAGCTCACCAGCAATGCGCTGGAAGAAGCGCTTGAGGCAGGCGGCTTGGAAAAATACCGCACGCTTGTGGAGTCGCTGGGAAACAAGCACGATATTCTCGACCTCGCGGCCGCGGCCGTGAAACTTGCGGATCAGGCACGCGACGGCGGCGACAAAGCCGAACCCGAAATTCCCGCGATCGCGGCGCTCCCGCCCGTCCTAACTTTCGCAAAAAAAAGCGCGGCTTCAAAGCCCGCGCGATTGCAAAACGGATCAGCGGGAATGACGAAAATTTGGATTGGCCTGGGCCGCAGTTCGCGCATCGGACCGGCCGATTTGGTCGGCGCCATTGCCAACGAAGCACGGATCAACTCGCGCGAGATCGGGGCCATTGATATCGCTGATAATTTCTCCATCGTCGAAGTGAGCTCGGGGCTCGTTCCCGGCGTAATCAACGCGCTGCGCGGGAAGACCGTCCGCGGCAAGAAAGTCACCGCGCGCCTCGACCGCAAGGCCTAAGCCGTGTCATGCTGAGCCTGTCGACGCATTAAGGGATTGATCGTGATCGGTGTGTTGCCGTGATTTCAATGCCGCTCGGAAGGTCGTCCTCCTTTGCAGAGAGTCTGGAGGGGTTGGCTGCTCAACATGAAACTCTTTGCGCCTACTTCCGGTTATAAGAAGTAAGCCGCGGGGCTGAGTTAGGTTCGACGGGAAGATCCGCGGTCGACGTAAGCAGGCGGAGTTGCGAGCTCTCCAAAAACGATCGCAAGCGTTTTACACGCAAACAATCAATACGCACTGGCTGCTTAATTAGCTAGCCACGGGATGCGAGAGGTCGCTGGAATCACCTCGCAAACCGTCATGAGCTCCAGCTAGGATTGTGATGGTGATCTTCATCATCGTCCGAAGTTTAAGGATCTGCCGCGAATGAAATCCGGGTTTCGAGGAGACATTCGCGCAAGCTAAAATCGAAACTGTAGCCTGAAGAAAGCGCCGGCTAGGCTTTTCGGACTCGGGGGGCAGTTCCCCGACAGCTCCACCACTTTTCTGCAAGCACCTCGTCCATAGGGACGAGGTGTCTTTGTTCCCGCTGCCGCAGCATCCAGCCATGACAACCGCTAAGAAGAAGATCGCCCCGCCCAAACCCAAAGCCAATCGCCCTTGGTCCGAACTTTCGATTCACGAACAGAATGCCGAATACTCGCGCGCCCTGCACGCGTACTCAACCGGTAATGGTGAGAATCCGCAAGCGCGCCCGCAGTACTTCAAGCAGCGAGCCGCCGAGAAGAAGAAGTAAGCTCTGGCAAAGCTCTACTTTCGTTATAGTGCGATGAATGCGGGTAAGTCCATTGCTTTGTTGCAAGTCGCGCATAACTACGAAAGCCATGGCCGCAACGTGCGTGTCTATACGTCGGCGCGCGATCACCGGTTTGGATCCGGAGTGGTCACTTCGCGTCTGGGGCCGCAGCGCGAGTCGTTGACGTTTGATACCAAACTTGATTTCATCGAAGATCTCAAAGGTCAACCGGAACTCTCGTGCATTCTCATCGACGAAGCCCAGTTTCTTACGCCGCAACAGGTCCGGCAATTGCACAAACTCGCGCACACGGGTGACGTGCCCGTCATTTGCTACGGAATTCGCAGCGACTTCTTAGGCGAGGCCTTCCCGGGCGCGGCTGCGCTGTTAACGCTCTCCGATAGCCTTGAGGAAATTAAAACCATTTGCGCTTGCGGCCGCAAAGCCACGATGAACGTTCGCGTTGACGAGGCGGGCAGGCGGATCACGACGGGCGCACAAATCGCGATCGAAGGCGAGCACCGCTACATTCAAACGTGCGGCTCGTGTTTTTATTCGGAAAATACTCCGCACGCACCATGAGGCGTTAAGTGCCCTTTTCAGCTCCGAAGTAGTGTATAACTTCATCAAAAACTGTGGTACGGTGCGCGACGCGCTGGCATCGCCGTAAATGATATAGAACTCGTCGTGCGGCATGCGGCGGTGGAACGCGAACGAGACATTCGTGCAGAATATAGTTTTGCAGCCTGGGGAGGGCGAACCGTCAACGGACGGACCCGATCCGTGGAAGCGCCGCACACCAATGGCGAGAGATGTATTGGCATCGCTCTGGTAGGCGAAGCTGGCCCGCTCCAGCCACTGCACGTTCGTCGTTCCATTGTCCAGATATTGGCGGGTATCGTCTGCTTGTAAACTGATAGAACCGCGCGGGCCAACCTTGAATGTCGTTGAGCGGTACAGGCTATCAAGCATGCCCGGACCAAAGCGGCCGCGGCCAAACCCGAAGGTCGTCGGAGTCGAGGTTACGGCGTGGTACGTGAGCTGCGTGAGATTTTGATTGACGGGCGTAAAGACACCGGCCGCGCTGCCGTTTTGAATCCAGAGATAGCTCGAACCGGTTTGCGTAGAGAATTCCCAAAGCGAGCGTGTCGTGATGTCGATACCGGCCTGCGTGTCGCTTTGGTTGAGCCCTGGGGCGCCGTGATACCGGTCGATGTAGAAGAAGGCGTTGATCTGCTTGAGTTTTCCGCCGGCCGGATTCCAATTGTGATTCGTGAAAAACCCATACCCGGCAATATCGCTGTTTGAAACGAAGCCGTCGTACGGCGATTACTGCGCACCGATCTTGCGGATGCCACCCCCCGTAAAGGTGTTCGCCGTGTAATAGCCGCCACCGATTTCCG
>JACRUB010000052.1 GCA_014305015.1 Vulcanimicrobiota bacterium
CCACTATACCTGTCGTACTGCAGGAAGGCAAGTTTTTGTGAGCCTATGCACCGCATCCGGTATTAGTTCTGCACGCTTGGCTAACCGGACTAAACATGGTAAACTAAGACATGAAAACCGTAAACATGCACGACGCGAAGAGCTCTCTCTCCCGGCTCGTGCGCGAAATATCGACCGGCGCCGAATCTGAGGTGATCATCGCGATTGATGGGACCCCGGCGGCACGGCTGGTGCCATTGACGGGTGCGCCGCGGCGCATGCTCGGATTGGATTATGGCCTCGTGACCATAGCACACGATTTTGATGCTCCCAACGCAGAAATCACCGAGCTGTTCGAGGGGCGCTAAGTGGATTTGCTACTCGACACGCACGCTTTTTTGAGGGCAGCCGCTGATCCGTCGAAGTTGTCGCGCAACGCTCGCGCGGCGATTGGCAACCCGGCAAACAACGTGTTTGTCTCCGCAGCAGTGGCTTGGGAGATCACGATAAAACGTGACCTGGGAAAAATCGTCCTACCGCTGAATCCGGCAATGTATGTACCCACGCGCCTTTCGATGCTGGGGTTTAAGCCACTCCCGATCACGCAGGAACACGCACTTGCGGTAAACGGCCTGCCAAAGCTTCATAAGGATCCCTTCGATCGCATCATGATCGCGCAAGCACAAGTCGAAGGCTGCACATTCGTAACCGACGATGCCGCCTCACTGCACTATCCGGTACATATACTGAAGGCCACCTGAGGCAGAAAAAGGAGACCATGGAAAAGCAAGAGCACGAACATCCGCACAAACACGAGGATGGTACCGAGCACACGCACAGTCATCCACAAGAAGCGCACCACGGCCCCGAACACCCAGCCGGTGCCGAACACGAACACGAGCATGCGCACGCCGACGGTACAAAGCACGCGCACGAACACTCGCACGAAGAAAAAGAACACGACCACGGACACGGCTCGCACTAGAAAAAAGCAAGGCAGAGCTCGCTCACTGAGCGCTTTCACTTTATGGGTATAACAAATGCCCCGAATCCACAGTGAGGTGCCCATGTCAGATTCAAAACCACAGGCCCCGACATCCGCGGACAGCGACGCGCTCAACAAGAGCGGAACCAAGAGTACGGCCGGCGGATCAGGCGACCTGCTCGGTCCCGACGGCGACGACGTGCGCGAACGCACGGATCAAGGGAAGATGGTCGGAAATCATCTAGAGACCGACAACGAGGGCCGCGTAACGCAACGGAGCAATAGCGATATTTAGACGCTAATACTCGCGATGGCCGCCTGGCCGAGGCAGATTCCCCCGTCATTGCAGGGTACCCGCACATTGAGCCAGAGACGATCGCCCAACGCCTCGTACAGCATGCCGGTCAACAATCGGTTCTGGAAAACCCCGCCGGAAACAACGACGGGGTTTTCGCTTGCTCCAACCGCCTCGCAGGCATCTAACGCGACTTGGCAGAGCGCAACGTGAAATCCGCGGGCGATCTCTGCAACCGGCTTCCCGGCGATGCGGTCGGCCAGCACCGCTTGTAAGAGCGGGCGGAAATCGAATTCGTCTTCCTTAATCGGCAGAGCGTACGCCGCGGCGTGCGGCGTTTCGCTTCCGATGTGCTCGAGCCACATCGCGGCTTGGCCTTCAAATGTGATCTCGCGCGTGAAACCGCACAGTGCGGCAACCGTATCAAACAATCGGCCAACCGACGTGGTGGTGAACGATCGAACCTTGCTTCGAACCAGCTCGCGGGCCTGCCGGTAGCGGTCGGGAAAGTTGAACGGCAAGGCGTGCAGGTCGGGAACGCTTTGCAATTGATCCAAGAAACCGGCCGCGCACTGCACCGGGTACCGCGCAGCGGCATCCCCGCCGGGCAGCGCTGCCGCACGAAGGTGCAACGCCCGCGACAAGCCCATCCGCAGCGAACCCGTGAAAACTTCGCCGCCCCAAATCGTACCATCGTCACCGAATCCCGTCCCGTCCCACGCAAACCCAATGACGCTGCGCTCCCATTCTCCGCGCTCCGCAAGAACGCTGGCAACATGCGCGCGATGGTGTTGCACGGCTACGTGCGTCCCGGCTAAGCTTTGCGCGTACCGGGTCGAGGCATATTGCGGATGCGCGTCGTGAACTACCACAAGGTCGTCCGTGCTTATTTCGTACATCGAGCACAGGTCTGCGATCGTTTCCTTAAACGATTGCAAGGCCGCGAAGTGATCGAGGTCTCCGATATGCTGACTTACAAATGCGTTTCCCGAAACGACCAAACTGATCGCGTTCTTTAGGTCAGCCCCTACGGCCAGGATGGGGCGTTTGCTCGGAATCAACGCAACGGAGCGCGGCGCGTACCCGCGAGCGTGCCGAAGGACTGCAGTCCCCCACGGGTCCACGCGAGCGACCGAGTCGTCCACCCGGCGCGCGATTTCTCGTTCGCCGCTCAGGAACGCATCGGCGATTCCCGCCAAGCGGCCAAAGGCGTCGTCGTCAACGTACGCGATCGGCTCGTTCGATCGATTGCCGCTGGTCATCACCAGCACACTCGGCGCGTCGGCGGCAAAGAGCAGATGCGCAACAGGCGTGTACGGCAGCATGACGCCAATCTCGCGATTTTCCGGCGCTATACCCTCAAGCAGAAAACGCGATGGTAGGAGCACGATCGGCCGCTCGATGGACGTCAGCATTTCGATCGCTTGGGGTGTGAGCTCGGCAATATCGCGCGCCCCATCGAGCGAACGAACCATTACGGCAAAGGGTCGTTCCTTTCTAAACTTTCGTTCGCGCAGCGCAGCGACGGATTTCGCGTTGCGAGCGTCGCAGGCCACGTGGTAGCCTCCCAGCCCCTTCACCGCCAGGATTTCGCCCGACCGCAAGCGCGCCGCCGCTGCCGAAATTGCGTCGCTGCCGCGCAAACCTCCGAGCTCGTAGGTGGGACCACAGGCCGGACACGCCACCGGCTGGGCGTGAAAGCGCCGGTTCGCCGGATCGCGGTATTCGGCATCGCATTGCGGACACATCGGCCACGAACGCATCGTTGTTTTTGGGCGATCGTACGGCAACTCCAAAATGATGCTATAGCGCGGCCCGCAGTTGGTACAGTTGATGTACGGGTACTGGTATCGGCGGTCTTGCGGGTCGTACATTTCGCGCAGGCAATCGTCGCACGCCGGTAAGTCCGGAGAGATCCGAACCGAGGGCGGCTCGTTTTTTTCGCTTTCGCGAATTGAGAACGTCGAAAACCCTTCGGGCGGAACCGGACTCGTTGCGATTGCCGCAATCCGCGCCGCGGGCGCCGGCTGCGCCGCGATACAC
>JACRUB010000062.1 GCA_014305015.1 Vulcanimicrobiota bacterium
CGTCGCCGCGCGGTATTCGATGACGTCTAATCCGTACTTCACGAACGACCCGTACTTTAACGGACATAACACGACCCCGGTAGGACAACCCGGCGCTCCCGACTATGCCGGCTCCGCCTATCCCGGACAATGGGATATGCACATCATGGGACTGGAAAACGTCTTCGGGTATTCGCAAGCCGGCAATGTCGTACCGGCTACTGCGAACGCGCTTGGCAACGCAAACATTAAGGTGGCGGTCATTGATACCGGTATGGACGTAACGCTCCCGGATCTCGGCCCCGCAAGTCGCGTTCTGCGCACGCAGTGCTACATTACTCCGAACACCGGTGCCCAAACGAATACGCAGAATGTGGCCGACTTTGATGGCCATGGCACCAATGTTACGGGCATCGCTGCCGCTCAGACCGGTAACGGCTTCGGTTTCGTTGGAACAGGCGGCAATGTTGGGTTGCTGCTCTACCGTATCTTCCCCAAGGGCGGGCCAAATTCGGATAGCGCGAGCTCCATCGACGAAGCAAGCGCGATCAACGATGCGGTTTCGCACGGCGCTAACGTGATTAGCTTGAGCCTCGGCTCGTCGACCCCCGATTCGACCGAGCAAACCGCGATCACGGCCGCCATCAATGCGGGTGTCGTCGTGGTTGCAGCTGCGGGCAACGAATCAGCGAGTAAGCTCGACTATCCCGCAGGATATGCCGGCGTGATTGCGGTCGGGGCGAGCGCGATCAATGACACGAGTGGTGCCGAGCACGTTGCTCCGTATTCCAACTACGATACGGCCAACAACACCACGTGGGGCCTGGTCGCTCCGGGTGGCGATCCAAGCGGCGGCAGCGATTCCAACTTCCTGCACTGGATTCAGAACGCATACTCGCTTCGCGCCGGAGTCCCAGGAGTTTCGGCTTGCCGCGCCGCGTCGGGGCTCCCCGATTTCTTCGGAGAGACCGGAAACTGCAGCGTGCTGATTGCGGGAACGTCGCAAGCAACGCCCCATGTCGCCGGTGCGGTCGCAATGCTGTTCTCGGTTAAGCCGGGTCTTCTGACGAACAGTAACGCAACTGCTGCCAATGTCAAAGCGTTGCTCTTCGCGTCAACGCATGACATCGGTGATCCGCATCAGGGGGCAGGACGCTTAAACGAATACTACCTGATTGCGAATGCGCTTGGAGACCCTGCGCTTCCACCGAAGTAACCGTTAAGCGGAATAGCCGATCGACTCGAGGACGCGTTGCGTATGCAGCGCGTCTTCGAATGTCGGGACCTCGCTTGTGCCGTTCTCGATCTGCTTGACGAACTCGTCCAGCAATTCCATCACCAGCGGGACGTGCGGATTCACGGATGCGAACTTCCCATACTTTGAAGGCGTGCAATCGAGCTCCGACGTTTCCTCATCGTCGACTGCGAATAGCCGCATGTCGTTAACGGTCGTGCCGCTGCTGACCGCGGTACGATTTTCTGCGTGGGCGGCAATTGTCACCGATTCAACTGCGGTCGTTCCATCAACAGTAACGCGCGCAACTAAGCCATCGCCATAGTCGATCAGCGCAAAGGCGCCGTCATCGACATCGCTGGTAAACGATTTCTCTGTGTCGTGCCGCTTTGGATTAGCGGTGCGAACTATGCCCATGCTGCGAACCGGATAACGGCCCGCCATCCACGTAGCGGTGTCGATTAAATGCGAGAGTAAGGCTCCGGCGAGACCGCCGCCTTTTGACTTCTCAAACCACCAATTGCCCGTGCGGTCCGCATCGGCACGCAAGAAGCGCATCAATTGCGTGACCTCGATCTCGCGCATGGGAGCGAGATGGTTGTTTGCAATGAGCTCTTTGAGTGCCATTCGTTGTGGAATCCATCGGAATTCGTGCATAACGGCGCACGCGGTGCCGGCGCTAGTCGCTGCAGCAACGAGCTCTTCGGCCTCTCGCACATTGAGCGTAAACGGCTTCTCGCAGATCACATGCTTGCCGGCAGCAAGGGCCGCAAGCACGTCCGCGTGATGCGTGAAGGGCGGTGCGGCGATCGAGACAACATCGAGTTCGACGCCCTTGAGCATTTCATCTAGCGTCCGGAAGCCGGCGATGTTGCGCTCTTTTGCAACGCCCTCGGCACTCTGCGGCGATGCGATCGCTACCGGCTCGAAGTGCGAATGCGCGGCGTAGCTCGGAAGATGGACCTTTTCACCGAAGCCGGCACCGACGATTCCGACGCGATACGTCACGCCGTAACCGCGACTTTCAAGAGCCCTTCAAGCAAGTCGATTGCGTGGTACAGCTGCTTCTCGGTAATGGTCAGCGGCGGCGTGATCGAAAGCACGTTGCCTTGCATGCCTGACTGCAACAAGATCAAGCCTTTCTGCAGACCGGCTTTTACGACCGCATCGGCGGTTTTGGCATCTTTGAACTCAATGCCCCACATGAGTCCGCGCCCGCGCACTTCAACGATGTTAGGCTGATTGCCGATCGCATCCATACGCGCCGCAAGTCCTAAACCAATTTGGCGGGCCCGAGCGGGTAAACGCAGCCGCTCTATTTCGCCGATGTTGGCCAGTGCCGCCGCGCATCCCATCGGGTTGCCGAGGTAGGTCGAGGTGTGCAACGCTTCGCCTTGCGAGGGCGCCCACGCATCCATAATCTCCGGCTTTGCCATGCAGGCGGAAATCGGAAAACCATCCGCCATCGCCTTGCCGATGCACATGATATCCGGCACGACGCTTTCATACTCGCAGGCAAACATGAAGCCGGTGCGTCCAAAGCCGGTATAGATTTCATCGAAAATTAAGACAAGTTTGAGTTCATCGCACAGCGCGCGCAGCGCCGGCAGAAATCCTTTCGGCGGTACGATTGCGCCGGCGCGTCCTTGGATCGGTTCGACGATGACCGCGCCGATATCGCCGCGCGCCTTGAGTGCCGTGCGCATGTCGGCGATAACCGAATTCACGCCCGCGGTTGCGCCCGGATATTTAAAGAACAGCGTTTTGTTGGGAAGACACGAGAGAAACGGTGTCCGGAACTTCTCGATGCCGCAAACTTCGAGTGCACCAATTGAGAGGCCGTGATACGCGCCGGTAAATGCAGCTGCAGCGGGTTTGCCCGTTGCAAGTATTGCGGTTTTGAGCGCTGCTTCTACGGCTTCAGCTCCGGTGGAACACAAGTACGTTTTAGAGATACCCGCCGGTGCTATCTCGGCGAGCTTGCGCAGCAGTTGCACTTTGACTTCGGTTGGATGTATGTCGCCCATCGAGTGCATGAGACGCACGGCTTGATCGGCGATTGCAGAGGCGACATACGGGTTGGTGTGGCCCGTATTTGCCACGCCGAAGGCGGCCGTCAAATCAAGATAGCAGTTTCCGTCAACGTCGTATACGTTCGCGCCGATTGCCGATTCCCAAAAGACCGGAAAGTCTGAACCGAGCGCGGTGACACCCTGAGACTCAAATTCTTTGAGCCCCGGCGATAACTCGCCGGTGCGGGCACCGGGGAGGGTCCCGTGAAGCTCCACGAGATTCTCGTCGTTCAAATTTCTTTATCGATCCATCGGATGAAATCGGCGATACGGGGCCGCCCCCCGTGATCTCCGCTTATGGGTAGCCGTTGGAGTTCGCCGAAGGGCGCCAGGCGCACTGCTCCCACGGAAATGGCCGCGTTTACCAAGTCGGGCCGCGCATCGGAGAGCGCGAATGCTTCCAGCCGAATGACGTGCCGCTGCAGATAACGGATTGCCTCGGACGGTTCGTGCACGGGGATGATGCCGAGCGTACGCGGCGCGAATGCAGGGGCCTCATCTTTTGGCGGATCGTAGACCAACACGAAAGAACATGCATCATCCGAATAGACGGCGCCTTGTCCACCAGCAGCGCGAAATGCGGCGACAGCTCGAAAATTGGCAACCCGGGCTGCGTCGACCGGATCGCGCACACCAACCGGAAACTCGAGGGTGGCTTCTTGCGTCGCGGATGCGAGCGAACGCAAAAAGTGTTCCGTTTGCTTACCGTCCCCCACTTCAACAAACAGCATGTGCAGTGATAAGCAGCCTTCGCTGTCATACAGCACGAGATCGCGCGCCGCTCCCGCAGAGATCCCTGCTACCCGGCCCGAGTCCCCAAGCGCTCCGCGTGTTACGTACCCGGCGCTTGCGCGACTTCCAAATCCAAAAAAGCGCGCGTCCGGCGAACACGTTGCGCGAATCTGCGCAAGCGTAGCGTCCTTGCCGAAAGCAACCACCGCAGCGAACGGTTCCAGATCGACCGTCTCTTCAGTGCCCCGCCAGGCGCGAGCGCGTGCGGCTGATGCAAAGGCGTCGTCCTCTTCGCGCAGCGTTTCAAAGAACGCCGCAATCAAAGAGTCCTCGCGATCTTTCACCGTGACGTCACATTTTGCGCACAGTGCAAAAATTGCAGGGACGAGGCCGACGCCGATGGTCGTGCGGCTTGAGATAATGCAAACGCGATCGAGTCCCCGCGCGAAGCCGTCCGGCTTTCCGCGGCGCGTAACAAAACCGTCCAATGCTCCCAGCGAACCGAGTTCGGTAGCGATCGCGTCTTTGAGTGCGTCACTCGTGAGCTCGAAGAAGAGCCGGTCGAGCGCGTACTCGACGACGGGCATCGAGTAGCCGGTGCGCTGAACGATCGCATCGGTCACCCGGACGCGCGGCGGGAAATCGGCATCCGACCATCGCTGCGCCGCATCCGCAATCGCACGGACGATGTGCCCGGCCGGCAACTCAAGCACGGCGCAAGTCTTCGGCGTCAATCGAGCATCCGCGCAATTTCGCTCCCTCCTCACGTCCCAGTAAAACAAAACCGTCGCCAAGGCGTGCACCGAGGTCTTCGGTGGACACTGCGATTGCCGAGCTGCGATTTGCCAAATCAAAATGAACGAGGGCGCCCACAATCTCGTCCGGCACATCCTTGCCGGTCGCATCGACAATGCGCGTTTGCATCCAGGGCGGCCCGATTTTGATGCGCTGCTGTGTTGCGCGCGATTCTATGGAATCGTAATACTGGCTTGTGAGCTCCGTCATGCCGTACTCGGCGACGATTGCGTTGCTCGAGATCCCGAAGCGCTGCATGAGTTTTCCGTAGAATGCCGCTCGCGCCACCGTGCGCGTGCGTCCTTTGAATCCACCCGTTTCCATGATGCGCGAGCCGGGGGGCAGGTCGAAGCGCAGATGCTTTTGCTCGAACGTATCGAGCAGGTTGAGCAAACCGAACGCAGTGCCCGCGATGCACACGGCAAGCCGCTCTTCGATCGCAGCACTGAGATCTTCGATAAACGCATGGGTCAAAAGTGCATCGTTCTCTATGTACCAGCCGGTGTGACCGTCACCGCGGTGGGCGGCGACCGCGGCCATCATATGCCCGAGCGATGATTGCTTGCGCATCGCGGGATTCGGAACGACGTTAAGATAGCGAAGTTGCGCGCCGTCGGGCAAGACGAACCGGTCGAATCCGGAGAGCAACGCTGCGTCGTAGAGCACGGGGGTTTCCATATAATGCACGCCACCTCGGCCTTGCGTCGTGCCACTTGTTTCAAAGGCAAGTGCGCAGTGCGAGGGATCGAATGTTGCGACCGGGACGTCCTTGAATACGTCGGTCGGGACGGCCGGAATCTGCTCCCACCGCGTTGGCAGCGCGCGCGGGGTTATTCCGAAGAGCGTGCAGTATTGCGCGTAGGGTTGACTGTAGCGAAGTTGGTAGGCGAAGAGCCGCAGCGCGAGCTGGTTGAAATCGCGGTCACTCAGCGTTGTGCCGTGATGATGCCAGGCATGGATGATTTGCTGAATATCGGTGTCGAGCGCGTCCGACTCTTCACGGTATTCGCTCACAGTTTGTTCCAGCGCGAACTAATCGTGCCGCTGTTAAGACCGCTGGTTGCCAAGCCTCCGTTAAAACGAGCAGACTCAACCTTGAGGCAGCGATCGACGACGACCTTGAGACCCGCTTTATCGGCCATTTCGATTGCCTCTGGATTAATCACACCGTACTGAAACCAAACCGATTTCGCTCCGGCTGCGATGGCGTCTTTGACAACTTCGAGAACTTCGCTGGATTTGCGGAAGACATCAACGATGTCCGGCGCACCGTTTTCCGCGGCATACGCTGCCAGCGACGGATACGCCTTAACGCCGTCGATCGCTTTGATCGTGGGATTGATCGGTGCAACTTCGTAGCGGCCTTGCACGCGTAAATAACTGAAAACCGTGTAACTCGGGCGCAGCGGCTTGTCGGAAGCGCCGATCATGGCGATGGTTTTCGAGCGCTCGAGCAACGCATAGCGCTCTGCTGCAGAATCCAAAATCACTTCGGTTCACCTACAGCATGGCGGAGCGCTTGATCTAAATCCCACAACAAATCGGCTGAGTCTTCCAGCCCGACAGAGAGACGAATCGTCTCCGGCGCGACACCGGCAATGCGCATCTCCTCATCAGTAAGTTGCGAGTGCGTTGTTGAGGCGGGATGGATCACGAGACTCTTTGCATCGCCGACGTTGGCGAGATGGCTCCAAAGTTCGAGTGAATCGATAAAGCGCCGTCCCGCCTCCCGCCCGCCTTCGATGCCGAACGTGAAGATCGAGCCCGCTCCGTTGGGAAGATATTTTTTTGCAAGCTCATGATCGGGATGCTCCGCAAAGCCGGGATAACTGACCCAGCGAACTTCCGGGCGCGCCTTCAAGAATGTGGCAACCGTTACCGCATTGGTGAGGTGCGCTTGCATCCGAACGGGAAGCGTTTCCAATCCTTGCAGTAGTAGCCACGCGTCCATCGGTCCAAGCGACGCACCGACGTCACGCAGCACTTCGGCGCGCGCGCGCAGGAGAAACGCGTACTCGCCGAACGTTTCCGTAAACTGAAGTTGGTGATAGCCCGGGCTTGGATCGGAAAGCAATGGAAACCGCCCATTGCCCCACGGAAATTTGCCGGATTCAATGAGGACGCCGCCGATGACGGTTCCATGCCCGGAGATAAACTTCGTTGCGGAATGTAAAACCAAATCCGCGCCCTGCTCGATCGGCCGGCACAGATACGGCGAAGCAAACGTGTTGTCGATGCACAGCGGGATGCCCGAGTCGTGCGCGATCGCGGCAAGCTTTGCAATGTCGGCAATCGTGCCCGACGGATTGCCGATCGTCTCAGCGAACAACATTTTCGTATTCGGCTGGATTGCGGCTTTCATGCCGGCGAAGTCATGCGCACCGATAAAACTGGTTTCGATGCCCATGCGTTTGAGCGTCACGCCGAATTGCGTCACGGTCCCGCCATACACATTGGCGGAGCAGACAAGATGATCGCCGCTTTGTGCAACGGCCAGTACGGCGCAGAGTTGCGCAGCTAAGCCACTCGAAAAGGCAACCGCTCCGAGGCCACCTTCGAGGCTGGCCATCCGTTCTTCAAATGCGGCCACAGTCGGGTTGCTGATGCGGCTATAAATGTGGCCATAACTGCGCAAAGCAAACAGCTCGGCCGCTTGCTCCGTGGAACCGAAGACAAATGCCGAGGTTTGATAGATAGGCATGGCGCGCGAGCCTGTTGCGGGGGCGGGCGGGGTTCCGGCGTGAATGGCGCGGGTCGCAAACCCGAACTCTCTATCGTGCATGCCCAGGGCTTCGCGTGCCTACGGGAACTTCCCAGCTTGGTAGGGTAAATTGGATGCGCCAACACTCCCCGGAAAGGACACCATTGCCATGGGCATGACGCTCACGGAAAAAATTCTTGCGCGGCACGCGGGCCTCGAGTCGCTTCGGCCAGGCCAGATTATCAACGCAAAAGTCGACCTGGTGCTCGCCAATGAGCTCTCGGCTGCGGTAGCGATTGCCGGTTTTCGTAGCTTTAAAGGCGCGAGCAAGGTTTTCGATCCCGACAAGATTGCGCTAGTCGAAGATCACTTCGTTCCGGCTAAAGACGCACAGTCGGCGAAGCTTGCCAAACTCATGAAAGATTTTGCGGCCGAGCAGAAGATCAAGCATTTCTTCGATGTGGGCCGCGGCGGAATAGAACACGTGGTGTTACCGGAAGAGGGGCTGACGGCGCCGGGCGAGCTCATCGTCGGCGGCGATTCGCACACGTGCACGTATGGTGCGTTCGGCGCATTTGCAACGGGCATGGGCTCGACGGATATCGCGGCCGCGTTTGCGCTGGGAGAAGTGTGGCTCAAGGTTCCCGCGACCATCAAGATCATCTATAACGGAAAGCCCGGGCCGATGGTGGTCGGCAAAGATATCATGCTCAAAACCGTCGGCACCCTCGGCATCGACGGCGCCACCTATCGCGCAATCGAGTATCACGGCAGCACGATCAAAGATCTGCCGATCACCGGTCGGATCACGATGGCCAACATGGCTATCGAAGCGGGCGCGAAGAACGGCATATTCCATGCCGATGAAAAGATTATTGCGTACGTTAAAGAGCGTACGAACCGTCCGTTCATCGTGGAGAAAGCAGACGACGATGCGGTCTACGAGCGCGTCATCGAAATCGATGTTGCCAGCCTCGAGCCCCAAATCGCATTTCCGCACATGCCCGATAACGTGCGCGGCATCTCCGAAGTGCGCGAAGAAATTTTGCTCGATCAAGTCTTCATCGGGTCATGCACGAATGGCTACATCGATGACTTGCGCATCGTTGCGGAAATTCTCAAGGGCAAGCGCATTGCCGACAACCTGCGCGTGATCGTCAACCCCGGCTCGCAAAAAGTCTACATGCAGGCCGCGGACGAAGGTATCCTTACCATTCTCGCGCAGGCGGGCTGTGCGGTGAACACGCCCGGCTGCGGCGCCTGCTTCGGTGGACACATGGGCACGCTCGGCGATGGCGAGCGTTGTCTCTCAACCACCAACCGCAATTACGTCGGCCGCATGGGCTCGCCCAAAGCCGAAGTCTTTCTTGCATCGCCTGCAACCTGCGCCGCATCGGCGCTTGCCGGCAAGATCGTCGATCCTCGCACACTCGCTTTGGTTGGAGTCTAAACTCAAATGGCAAACACATTGCGCGGCGGCGCGCACCGCTACGGCAAGAATGTCGACACCGATGTCATCATCCCGGGCAAGTATTGCAGCATCGTCGACATCGTTGAACTCGGCAAACACGCGCTCGAGGGACTCGATCCCGAATTCGCAACTAAAGTCAAAAAAGGCGACTTGGTTGTTGCCGAAACCAATTTTGGCTGCGGTTCCAGTCGTGAAGTCGCGCCGATCGCACTCAAAGGTGCGGGCGTTGCCGGCGTGATTGCCAGCAGCTTTGCGCGCATCTTTTATCGTAATGCGCTCAACATCGGACTGCCGATTTTCGAGAGCGAAGAAGCGGTGAAAGACATCGCGACCGGCGACGAAATTGAAGTCGATCCCGCAACGGGAAAGATTCGCAATCTCACGCGCGGTCGCGAGTATCAGTCTGCGGCGTTTCCGCCGTTCATGCAATCGCTCATCGACGCCGGCGGTTTGCAACCGTACGTCGAGCGGCGCTTAGCCGAAAAGTCTAGCCTCTAGCGGCGCGGCGGGTAGCCGCTGCCGCCACCGCTGTTTCCGCCCGAACCGAGTCCGCCGGGAACGCCCGGTGAGATGTCATCGAGGAAGCGGTACTTCGGACGATAGGCGGCGGTAAAGGCAACTTGGTTGCTGCCTTCTTGCATCATGCCAACCATATCTGAAGTGCCGTCGACTTGTGCGCTGAGCGTGATCGTTGTTCCGTCATCTTTGGTGACGACGAGATGAAATGTTTTTCCGTCAAGCGAGCCCGCAACGGGATACTTCTTGTTGTTGTGCTGGTTGTCGAGGTAGCTGCCGGTCAGCACGGAGCCCTTTTGAACCAATTTAAAATGATCGTATTTGGTATCGCCGTCGGGTGTCTGAATGGCGACTTCCCAAACGCCTTCGAGGCCTTTGCGCCCGTCTTCGGGTGGGGCGCTCGGTTGGCCGGCGGGATGTGCACCGGGTGCAATAGGAATTGAGATTGCTGCGGCGGGAGTGGACGTGGCGATGGCACCCGTGGGCCCAGGCGCGGGAACATTCCGTAGAGGCGGAGGCGGAGGCGAGGGGGGAGCCGTGGCAGCTGCGACGATGCGAGAAGTGCCCGGGGCAAATACACCGGCCGCCAGGGCGGCGGACGCGACCGCGAGCATGCTAAGAAATCGGTTCACGATGGGGCTCTCCTTGGAATGGGTGCGCTACAGGCTCTAGTATCGGCTAGAGCGTTAACGCAACCTTTCCGGAAATCGTCCCGGCGTCTTAAGTTTGCCGGCTACGGTGAACCCGTCGGTGATGGTGATGCCGCGGGTGGGCCTTCCATTCGTCGTGGTTCGTTGGTAGGTAGCGTTCGGAATTGACCGACGGCTGGGTGTACTTTCAAGACGTCGAGTATCTTGTTGATTTGGTCGCGCAATTTCGCATTCGCGCCGACGACGGGGCAATTCAAATCGACGGATGTGAACGTGCTGTACTTGGCGCGCATCGTGCTTCCAAAGGACGCGCTCTTCATGCACATGTCAGCGTCTGACGGACGGCCGTTACTTTGTGCTGCATGAACGGCGCCGAAGAGGTCGGAGGCCATCTGGCGGGAGATTGTGCCCTGACGAGTTGCGGGAGGCGGGGGGTTCATTGCGATCTCGGCCTGGCCGTTGGGATAGACCTTTACGGTGAAGCCCGAGCTGTTCGTCGACCCGCTGTTGATGATGGTGACAAGGCCAAGGGCCGTCCCAACGCCGCCCTTAATGGGAGCAGCTGAGGCGCAGCCGAGGGCGAAGCCCATAGCAAGCAAGCTAATGCTGATAATGGCGGATGAAAGCGAGATTCTCTTCATAGTAAAGCAACGATACCCACTCGGGCGGGGGTTCCACCCTACGACAAGCTCAGGGTGAGAAGTTGCAGGGGGTCCCTCTTGCCAGGTCTGCTACAATATGAGGGCTGTGAAAGAGAAGATTCATCCCAAATGGTTCCCCGAGGCCAAGGTGCACTGCGCCTGTGGCTCAGCTTTTGTTACCGGTTCTACGATGCCGGAGATCGCCGTCGAAATCTGTTCGGCGTGCCATCCCCTGTTCACGGGCCAGCAGAAGTTTGTCGACACCGCCGGCCGCGTTGATAAATTCAACCAGCGCGTTTCTGCTGCTAAGAAGAAGCAGGACGAAGCCGCTGCCCGCAAAGCCGCCAAAGACGCGCAGAAGGCCGCAGCCGAAGCAGCTGTTTAACGGAGTAGTACAATTCAGGGCGAGGTGCATGCAAATGCACCTCGCTTTTTGTTTGTGCCGACGTTGACTGCTAAGCCCACTCGTTATACCATTGTTATACCATGAAAATGTCGATTCACCGGATCGGAAACTCCCAAGGCGTCATATTGCCAAAGCCCCTGCTGGCGCAGGTCGGCTTGACGCACGGAGAAGTTGAAGTGACTATCGAGCATGATGCTATTGTGCTTAGGAAGCCCGAAGTGACCGTTCGGGCCGGTTGGGCTGAGGCGGCGAGAAAACTGGCTGATGCAAAAGCCGACGGACTTGTTTGGCCGGAGTTTTCGAACGAAGCGGATGAAAATCTTACGTGGTAAGACGTGGTGAAATCTGGCTGGTCAATCTTGACCCGACCGTTGGGAGTGAAGTTCAAAAAACTCGCCCATGTGTCATCGTTTCACCCGACGGATTGCACGATTTTTTGCGAACTGTTATTGCGGTGCCGATGACGACAGGAAGTAAGCCGGCTCCGTTCCGCGTGCCGATTTCATTCCAAGGAAAACGTGGCCTTATTATTTTGGATCAAATACGAACGCTGGATAAGACGAGGCTGATCAAGAAACTTGGAACGACGACTGAAAAGACTCTGTCAGCCACCTTGGAGACTCTACAGGAACTGTTCGCCGCGTAAACAGATATGAGCATATACGATAGATTAGAGACGATCGCCAGGCGCTTCGATGAGATCGAGGGCGAGCTTGCGCATCCCTCGGGCGAGTTCGATCAGACGCGCTACACGGCGCTCGTGAAAGAACGCTCTTCCATTGAAGAGAGCACGGCGACGTATCGCGAGTACAAAAAAGTGCTCGAAGAGATCGCTTCTAATGAAGAACTGCTCAAGGACCGCGGCGACCTCGAACTCCATGCGATGGCCGAAGAAGAGGCCCAGTCGCTCCGTACCAAGCGCAAGGAGCTCGAAGAGAAGCTTCAGATGCTCATGATTCCCAAAGATCCAAACGACGAGAAAGACGTCTTTATTGAAATTCGCGGCGGCGCGGGCGGCGATGAAGCAAGCATCTTCGCCGGAGACCTGGCTCGCATGTACATGCGTTATGCGGAGCGCGAGCGTATGAAGGTTGAGATCGTCTCGATGAGCGAGAGCGACTCAGGCGGCTATAAAGAAATCGTCTTCTCGATAAAGAACGACGCGCCGTACAAGCATTTCAAACACGAGTCGGGCGTCCACCGCGTGCAGCGTGTACCGGTGACCGAAGCGCAAGGGCGCGTGCACACCAGCACCGCGACCGTCGCGGTCCTTCCTATTGTGGAAGAAGATGATGCCGTAGTTGAAATCAATCCCAAAGACCTGCAGATCGATACGTTCAAGGCCAGCGGCGCCGGCGGCCAGCACGTCAATAAAACCGAGTCGGCCATTCGCATTACGCACGTCCCGTCGGGCGTGATTGTTGCCTGTAGTGAAGAACGGTCGCAACTGCAGAACCGCGAGCGCGCGATGACCATGCTGCGCAGCGTGCTCGCAGACCGCAAGCGGCGCGAGGCCGAAGAGGAGGTGGGCTCGATGCGCCGCAGCCAAGTCGGTACGGGCGACCGTTCGGAGAAGATTCGCACCTATAACTATCCGCAAGACCGCATCACGGACCACCGCATAAACCAGAGCTTCGGCAACATCAAGGGCGTCATGGATGGGGATATGGGACATATCGTCGAGGAGCTTCTCAAGGATGAAAGGGCACGATTGCTCGCCGGGGAAACTTCAGCCGCTTAGTGGGTGCATCAAGAGGGTGATTTCATCGACGTATAAGCCCGACACCGTTCAGGGTATCCTGGCACGGGCGATCCTTCAACTTGCACGGGCGAGCGAATCGCCGCGCGTCGACGCGCAAATGCTGCTTGCGCATGCGCTCGGACGCGACAAAACCTGGCTGATTTCCCAAGCCCAAACCTTCGTCTCCAAAGCGCAGACCGAAAAGTTCTGGGCGCTTGTCGAAAAGCGACTGACCGGCATGCCGGTGGCGTATGTCATCGGTATCTGGGGCTTCTACGGACGCGAGTTTGAAGTGACGCCGGACGTGCTTGTCCCGCGGCCGGAAACCGAGCATCTCGTCGATCACGCGCTACAATATCTCAACGGCCGCGTGAAGAAGAATGCGGTTGCCAAGCAACTTTTCACCGTGCTCGATGTCGGCGTCGGCACCGGCGCGATTGCATGCAGTATCGCGGCTGAATTCGCATACTCGGTTGTCGAAGGCACCGACACAAACGAAAAGGCCATCAAGATTGCGGAACGCAATGCGCGCCGCTTTAACGTTTTCGGGCGATGCAAATTTCATCTCGGCGATTTAACGGCGCCGGTGGAAAGCAAACTCTACGATGTCGTGCTCGCGAATTTGCCATACATTCCTTCGGATGAAATTCCGCACGCGCCAAATCCTGTGGGTCACGAGCCCGCCAGTGCGCTCGATGGCGGGCCGGACGGCCTGAGCGTCTATCGGCGCCTGCTTCCCCGCCTCCCGGGTATGGTAAAGGCCGACGCCCTTATCTTATTGGAAGCCGCGCCGCGCACGATCGATGGCCTGCGTGACCTGGCTGCGGAACAGTTTCCGAAGGCGAAGATCGAGGTTATGCGAGATTACGCCGATCTGGACCGGTTCGTTTCAATAAGGGTTGGCAAGGCTACAGGCTAGCCCCCCGGCCGGGTGGAATAAACTAGTCCCGAGATGGCAAAATATATCTTCTTTACCGGTGGCGTCGTTAGCTCGCTCGGTAAAGGGATCACGGCGGCGTCCTTAGGACGCTTGCTGAAGAGTCGCGGGATCAGCGTGTCGGTGCAAAAACTCGATCCCTACATCAACGTCGATGCAGGCACGATGAATCCATATCAGCACGGCGAGGTCTTCGTTACCGAAGACGGTGCTGAAACCGATCTTGATCTCGGACACTACGAGCGATTCATCGACGAAAATCTTTCGCGCGCAAATAACGTGACGACGGGGCAGATTTATAGCTCCGTTATCGATAAAGAGCGCCGCGGCGACTACTTGGGCGCAACCGTGCAAGTTATTCCGCATATCACCAACGAAATCAAAGCGCACATCAAACGGGTGGCCGAAGAAAGCCATGCGGACGTTTGCATTGTAGAAGTCGGCGGGACGGTCGGCGACATCGAATCGCTGCCGTTCTTAGAAGCGATCCGTCAGATCCGCTACGACGTAGGCGAAGAGAACGTGATGTTCTGCCATCTCACGCTGGTGCCGCATTTAGGCGCCGCCGAAGAGCTGAAGACCAAGCCGACGCAGCACTCCGTGCGCGAATTGCGTGCGATCGGTATTCAACCCGATGCGATCGTCTGCCGTACGCAGTCCAACACGCCGATACCGATCGAGCTCAAAGAGAAGATCGCGCTTTTTTGCGACGTCTCACCCAGCGCGGTCGTGCAGAACGGCGACGCCAAGACCATCTATCAGGTCCCGCTCAATTTGGAAGCCGAAGGGCTGGCCGAAGCCGCGATTCGCAAACTTCGTTTACCCGAGACGGCACCTGCACTCGAAGACTGGGCCGAGATCGTCGATCGTATTATGGCGCCTTCGCGCCACGTGCGTATCGCACTGGTCGGCAAGTATGTCGAACTCAAAGACGCCTACATCTCGATTGCGGAAGCGCTTTATCATTCCGGCGTGCATCACAATGCGCAAGTGGAAATTATTCGTATCGATTCCGAAACGGTCGAGAACGAAGGTCCGGGAATGCTGCGCGATATGCACGGCATCCTGGTCGCGCCCGGTTTCGGCGCACGCGGAATCAAGGGCAAATTGCGTGCGATCAAGCATGCGCGCGAGAATAAGATTCCGTTCCTCGGTATTTGCTACGGCATGCAACTTGCATGCGTGGAATTCGCACGTAACGTCTGCAGCTTGCCGGATGCGATGACAAGCGAAGTCGATGAGGCCACGGCCGATCCGGTTATCGACTTCATGCCCGATCAGCGCAACCTCGAAATCATGGGAGGCACGATGCGCTTGGGGTCGTACGCCTGCACGCTTGAAGAGGGCACGCTTGCGGCTAAAGCCTATGGTGAATTGCACATTACTGAACGCCATCGCCACCGCTATGAATTCAACAACCGCTACCGCCCACTGTTTGAAGAGCACGGCATGCGTTTCTCGGGTCATCACCTCGTCGGCAAGACGACGCTTGTAGAAGTGATCGAGCTGCCCGCGGATATGCATCCGTGGTTTGTAGGAACGCAAGCGCACCCGGAGTTCAAGTCGCGTCCAAACCGTCCCTCACCGCTCTATCGCGATTTCGTGGGCGCAACGCTTGCGCGCGAAGCGATCGCGCGCAACCACCAAACCGCGGCCGACGCAGCGCTGACTCCATCGATCTCGACCTGAACGCCGAAGCGATCACCGCGGTAATCCTCACGAAGAACGAAGAGGCCAACCTGCCGCGGGCGCTCGAGAGTCTTCCGCGAGGTTGCGCGGTGCTTGTGCTTGATTCACTCTCGACCGATGCAACGACGCAAATTGCCTCGACGGCCGGAGCCGCCATCATTCAGCGGGAGTGGCGTGGCTATATCGACGCGCGCACATTTGCCCTCAGCCACGTGCAGACGCCGTGGACGTTGATGATCGATGCAGACGAAGCGCTCGATCCCATACTGCGCGATGCAATCGTGGCCGCAGACAAGCGCGCCGACGGCTATCGGGTAGCACGCATGACGTATTTCTGCGGCCGGCCGATGCGCATTTGGAGCGACGAGCGCATCTTGCGGCTCTTTCGCACCGATCATGCGACGCTACGGTCGCGCGCAATGAGCGATAACGCCCAAGTGCACGAAGTCTGGTCGGTAAAAGGCAAAGTCGTCGATCTTCCCGGCACGCTTTTGCACTATTCGTACCCGACCGTCGCCGCTTACCGTGCGAAGTACGACCGGTATACATCGCTCGAGGCAGGTGCGCTGCGCGCAAGCAGCACAAAGCTTCAAATTGAAGAGACCAAAGCGTGGCTGCGCTTTTTGCAATTGCTCCTGCGGCGTGGTGCAGTACTCGACGGCTGGCGCGGCGCGTACGCGGCATGGTGGTCTGCTTGGTACCCGGCGGTTGCTTTAAAAAAGTCTTTGCTTCGACAGGCCCAGCATGACAAGTAGTGGACCATGACGCGCGTAGGGCTTGATGCCAGACTGACTCGGCAGATGTCTGTGGGTATGAGC
>JACRUB010000065.1 GCA_014305015.1 Vulcanimicrobiota bacterium
TGAATGGCGAGCGCAATTTCTTGCATCCGGGCGTTGCCGTCGGACTGGCGTAGAATCCAGCTAATAAGGTACAAGCCATAAATGATGGCGAGGAAGCCGGCAATCAGGCCCGCGTCGATAGCCGTTTGCGGGGCAATCCCAGTCGATGAAATCATTCGTTTCCTTCAGTGAACAGCATAAAAGAGTACCCGCTATAGCGGGCAGGGTGACCGCGCAAAGTTGGTTCCCCAAGCGAGCGAGTCCTCTTGGAATTCGAGGGTACAAGGGCCTTATGACAATCGCAACTGCCCCTGATTTGACCAGTCAAGCCCCTCGGAGCCCCTTCGATCAGCTCGACGGCATCATGCTCGCGCCCCGCGCCATCGACAAAGCGCGGGCCCACCTCGCAGGCACGCTCGGCGAGTACGTTTATTGCGGGTGTCCGGTGAACCAAATGCTCTTCGATACCATCGGGACCAGCGAAGACGACTTCTTAGAAGCCGTTCGCACCTCACCCACCGATGCGGACGTGGCGACCTGGATTGCAGAACGGGTGCGTCCCGATCCCGCGAAGGTCGCAGCGATGAACGATCGGGTGCGAGCTGATTCGCACATCAAAGACCTCGATAAGGAAGAAGGCCGGCAATAGCCGGCCTTCCTTTCTTTCTAAGAGACGCGGCCTTCCGGAGCGAAGAGCCGCACCGATGGAAGACGTTGAGTTTCTGATCGTCGGGTGCGGACCGGCGGGGGCTCAAGCCGCCCGCGAAGCGGCCCGCCAGGGTATCGAGACAATTGTGCTCGAGAAGGACGCGGTCGTGGGCGCCAAGCGCGTGTGCGCGGCGGGCCTCCGGCCAGGGTTTTGCAAAACGTTTGACCTGCCGCGTGAATTGATTCACTTCGACACGCCCCGCATGGCGTTGTTTGATGAAGAAGGCACGTGCCACGCATTTCCGGTCGGACCGGCCCACACGACGACGCGTGAAGAACTCGACGGTACGATGGCGGAGTTGGCGCTACAAGCCGGGGCGCAGCTGCGCACGCAGTCACTCTATCGCAAGCACCGCGTTGGGCGGGACAGCACAACGGTTGAGTACGCCGATCTGCAAAGCGGCCAGCACAAACAGATACGTGCGCGCAACGTCTTTTTTGCAACGGGCGCAACGGCGAGACTCGATACCGACGAGCAGCTCGCGTTTCCGAAATGGGAAGACGGACTCCTGACGTGCTACCAATACCGTCTGTATTTGGCCAGGCCGGCGGAACCAATCGCCTATCAAACGCTTGAGCTCCATTATTTCCGCGCCGCAAACGGCCGGCAGATTGTCGCGTGGATGTTTCCGAAACGAGATCATCTGACGGTTGGGCTCGGGGTCATGGGAAAGATGCCCGGTAAAGAATTGCGCGCGGAACTCAAGGGTTTCCAAGCGCGCGTCGCGCCGCGCCTTTATCCCGGCATTGCGTCCCGCATTAAAGAAGAAGGGCATCTGCTGTACGGCGGCCGCCCGCGGCCATCAATTGTCTCCGGAAGCCTCATGGTCGGCGGAACCGCCGCGGGCCTCGTCGACGCAACCAACGGCGAAGGCATTTTCGAGGCGGCCATGAGCGGCCGCCTTGCAGCCGACGCGGTCGCAACGCACCCGAATGCGCCGAACCGCGCCGCACAGAGATATAACGCAGGCGTAAAGGGAAGGTTTTACGCGCGCCTCAAACACCGGGATACGCTCATGCGTTTTTTGGAACGCAGGCCCCGCCGTTTCGGCGTGCTGTTTGAACAGCTTGCCACGACGCCCCGGTTTGCAGAGATCTTGCAGCGCGAAGACAGTTATTTACCGATCATCGATCGTTTCTATTTGTACGGCCAAGCGCTTAAATTCGCTAAGAACGCAATCCGCGCATGATTCGGTTCTTGAGTATTCGGCTGGTACGGCTGGTTGCGGTCCTTATCGCAATAACCATCGTAAGCTTTTTCTTTCTGCGGTTGATTCCGGGCGATCCGGTCACCGTGCGCCTCGGCGAACACGCGACTGCGCAGCAAGTGGCCGCACTGCGGGCCTCGATGGGACTCGATAAACCGTGGTACGAGCAACTGGGAATTTACATGGTGCATGCCGCTCGTGGGGATCTCGGGCGCTCGCTTGTGGATCAAGAACCGGTCGCACAAAAACTAGCGAGTTATTTTCCGGCAACTATGGAACTGGCACTGGGCGCGATGATCGTTGCAATCGCTTTCGGAATTCCGCTCGGAATTATTGCGGCGATGCGTTCACGCACGCTGGTCGATGCAGCTACCATGAGCCTCGCCTTGCTTGGCGTTTCAATTCCGGTCTTTTGGCTCGGATGGATGCTCGTGTATTTGCTCAGCGTCGTGCCAAGCCATTACGGGATCACTCTCTTTCCGATCTCCGGCCGTATTTCACTCGTGTATTCGGTGCGCCCGCTCACGCATCTCGTGATTCTCGATGCTCTTTTACAGGGCAACATTCGCGCGGCCCTGGACGGCCTGTGGCACCTGGTGCTGCCGGCGATTACGCTCGGAACTATCCCGCTTGCAATTATTGCCAAGATCACGCGAAGCGGAATGCTCGATGTCATGCGTAGCGATTACATTCGAACCGCGCGTGCAAAGGGCTTGAGCGAATGGGTGGTGGTGACGCATCATGCTCTGCGCAACGCACTTGTGCCGATCCTCACCATCGTCGGATTACAGACGGGGTTGCTCCTCGGCGGAGCGGTGCTCACCGAGCATATTTTTGCGTGGCCCGGAGTCGGCAGACTCGTCTTTGATGCAATTTCAAATCGCGATATGCCGCTCATCAATGGATGCGTGTTGCTCTTTGCCGCCGTCTTTGTCGTGGTGAACGCCATCGTTGATCTGCTTTATGCCGCGGCCAATCCGCGGATACGTTACGGGCAATAGCGCGTGTCGACGACGCCGATCTCTCTTGAGGAATTTAAGGCGCTACGCGATCTCATCCGTGAGAAGTTCGGAATCAATTACGACGATACCAAGCAGTTTCTGTTGCAGAGCCGTCTGCAAACCCGTCTGATCAAACGCAGCGTAGAAACGTTTTCGGCGTATCACCGCTTTCTGCTCACTCATCCGGAACGCGAAGCGGAATTTGCGGAATTGGCGTCGGTCCTCTCCAATAATGAGACCTACTTCTTTCGGGAACGCGCACAACTCGATATCCTTGCAAAGGAAGTCATCGACGAACACTACCGCAACGGCGGCGGCATTCTCAAGGTTTGGTCGTCGGCGTGTTCCACGGGCGAGGAACCGTTCAGTCTCGC
>JACRUB010000096.1 GCA_014305015.1 Vulcanimicrobiota bacterium
CCACAAACTGAAAATTCAACTTAACGGGCACGGCTACAAGGGCAAGAATCCGCGCGATATCCAGTTGAAGAACCACGAAGAAATCGTGATCCAAAGCGGCCCGCCGTACGCGCGCACGATCAAGAAAATCTCGTGGGGTAGCGTCGGCTAGGTTCTCGGTGGTCGTGGCCCCAATAAGGACGCCATGGCCACCCTTGCGACTCCCAGCATCGAACTCGACGGTAAGCACCTCTCCCTAGAACAGATCCGCCAGATCGCCGAAGACGGCGTCCGCGTGACCGTTTCCAAAGAGGCGCGCGAACGCGTTGCGGCCGCGCGCGCATTTGTCGACCGCCAGTTTGATAAGGGCGAGGCCATCTACGGGGTCACCACCGGGTTCGGACGGCTCGCGAACGTCTCGGTCGCGCCTGAAGACGCCGCGTTGCTGCAAATCAATCTCGTTCGCAGTCATGCCGCGGGCACAGGGCCGCCGCTCACGGAGGCGTTCGTGCGTGCTGCGGGCGTCTTGCGCGCCAGTTCACTTGCTGCCGGACACTCCGGAATTCGAACGAGCACCCTCGACTTGCTTGTCGCAATCCTAAACGAGCACATTACGCCGGTCGTCCCGATGCAAGGCTCGGTCGGCGCCAGCGGCGATCTCGCGCCCCTCGCGCACATGACGCTCACGCTGCTCGGTGAGGGCGAAGCATTTTATCGCGGCGAGCGAATGCCGGCGGCGCGCGCGCTCGAACTGGCGGGGCTCGAGCCGCTGCAGTTACAAGCCAAAGAAGGCCTCTCGCTCGTCAACGGTACCGAAGTCATGACCGGTATCGCGGCACTCGCAACGATTCGCGGCGAAGGGTTGATCGCGGCGGCGGATGTGATCGGGGCAATGTCGCTCGAAGCTTGGCTTGGCACCGACACGGTTTTCGATACGCGCATCAATGCGCTTCGACCCCATCCGGGGCAAAAGCGGGTAGCCGACAATATGCGGGCGCTGCTTTACGATTCAGAAATCATGCAATCGCACCGCGATTGCGGGCGCGTGCAAGATCAATATTCGTTCCGCTGCATTCGGGTCGTGCACGGCGCCGTGCGCGATGCCGCTGCCCATGCGCGGAGCGTGATCGAAATTGAAGCGGTTTCAGTGACCGACAATCCGCTGGTGTTTCCCGAAGATGGCGATTTCTTAACGGGCGGAAACTTCCACGGACAACCCGTCGCGCTATCAGCCGATATTTTGAAGATTGCGCTCTCGGAGCTCGCCGGCATCAGCGAACGGCGGCTCTATCTGTTGCTCAACGGTGAAGAACGCGGATTGCCGCTATTCTTAACGGGCCGCTCCGGTTTGCAATCCGGTCTGATGCTCGTGCAATATACATCGGCGGCACTCGTGAGTGAAAACAAGGGGCTCTCATGGCCGAATAGCGTCGATTCGATTCCGACCTCGGCGGGTCAAGAAGATCACGTCAGTATGGGCATGACGGCAGCCTGTAATCTCGATCGTGTGCTCACAAACGTTGAAGGCGCGCTCGCGTGCGAATTGCTTGGCGCTGTTGCTGCGACGGAATTCCGCCGGCCGTTCAAATCCGGCGTCGGTACGCAAGCGGCATTCGACGTGGCGCGCGAGCGCATCGCACCTTGGGTTGAAGATCGCATTCCCGCTCCGGATATTGAGGCGGCGCGCGAACTCATTCGCTCCGGTGCGCTCGTCGGCGCGGCGGAGCATGCTATCGCCGGAAAGCTGGTTTAAACGTGGCACGCATCAAAGGCCGTTTCCGATCGATACGGACTATTTCGATCCTACCAGGCTTCTTGAACAGCTGCGCGCGGAAGGCGTGAGGATTGACGAGCGGCGCGAAGACCACGCCTTGGACGCTTCGCCTGGATTCAAGATCCCGAAGGGACGCGCGTCGAGCTATGGGAACCGCCTAGTGAACGTATGAAAGAGAGCACGTAACTTGTCGACGATCCAGACCGGGCCGCGCGTCGTGCGCGCGGCGCACGGAAACGAGTTGACGTGCCAAGGTTGGCCCCAAGAAGCTGCCTTAAGAATGCTAATGAACAATCTCGATCCCGATGTTGCGGAGCGTCCCGAGGATCTTGTGGTTTATGGCGGCAATGGTCGGGCAGCGCGTTCGTGGGAAGCGTTTGATGCAATGGTGCGCACGCTTCGCCGCCTCAAGAACGACGAAACGATGATCGTGCAAAGCGGCAAACCGGTGGCGGTTTGGAAGACGCACGCACGTGCCCCGCGCGTGTTGATTGCGAATTCAAATCTGGTGCCGAAATGGGCCGATTGGAAAGTTTTTCGCGAGCTCGAAGCACAGGGCTTAACGATGTACGGCCAAATGACGGCCGGGTCATGGATCTACATCGGCACGCAAGGCATCGTGCAAGGCACGTACGAGACGTTTGCCGAGCTCGCTCGGCAGCACTTTGGCGGCTCACTTGCAGGGCGCGTTTGTTTGACGGCCGGTATCGGCGGCATGGGTGGCGCGCAGCCGCTTGCGATTACCATGAACGGCGGTGTTGCGCTGGTTATCGACGTAGATCGTGCCCGTTTGGAACGACGGCGCGATTTGCGCTATCTCGATACAGTAGCGGACTCGCGCGATGAAGCCGTGGCCCAAGTCGAAGCGGCGCGCAAAGCGGGCAAAGCCTTATCCGTCGGCTATGAAGGAAATGCGGGCGAAGAATTTCCCGCGCTCTTCGCTGCGGGCTTCCGTCCGGACACGGTCACCGATCAGACATCTGCGCATGATCTGATCAACGGCTACGTGCCGATGGGTTTCACGCTCACCGAAGCGGCGCATCTGCGCACTGAGAATCCGCAAGAGTACGAGCGGCGTTCGTTCGCAACGGTTGCCAAGCATGTCGAAGCAATGCTCTCCTATCTCGATGCCGGGTCGATCGTTTTTGACTACGGCAACAACATTCGCGCCATGGCCGAACGCGCAGGTGTCAAGCGCGCCTTTGATTTTCCTGGTTTTGTGCCTGCATTTATTCGTCCGCTGTTCTGCCGTGGCTCGGGTCCATTCCGGTTTGCCGCACTCTCTGGTGATCCGTCGGATATTGCGCGGCTCGATCAAGAATTGCTCGCGCTTTTTCCACAAGACGAGAGTCTGCGCCGCTGGCTGGAGCTCGCGCAAGAGCGCGTTTCGTTTCAAGGATTGCCCGCGCGTATCTGCTGGCTCGGCTATGGCGATCGTGCGAAGGCCGGTCTACGCTTTAACGAGCTGGTTGCAAGCGGCGAACTCAAAGCGCCAATCGTCATCGGCCGCGACCATCTCGATACGGGCAGCGTCGCATCGCCGTATCGTGAAACCGAAGCGATGAAAGACGGTAGCGACGCTATCGCCGACTGGCCGATTCTCAACGCGCTCTTGAACACGGCGGCCGGGGCGCATTGGGTGTCATTCCATCATGGCGGCGGCGTCGGCATCGGGTATAGCTTGCACGCCGGCATGGTTGTGGTTGCCGACGGCACGCAAGAAGCACGCGAGCGGCTGGAGGCTGTGCTCGCAACGGACTGCGGCATGGGCGTCGTGCGGCACGCCGACGCAGGTTACGAAATCGCAATCGGAACTGCTGATGAAGCGGGCATCGACTGGCGCCTCTGAACGCGCGGCTCGTTCGGGCGCGCACCATCGTTACGTGCGACACAAATGCGGCCCAACAAGGTCTGGATTTCGAGCGCCTCGGGATACATTCACCCGGCGCAATGCTGATTGCCGATGGACGCGTAAAACGCATTGGTGCGCCGCGCGACGTCGAAGCCGGCTTGGACCGGACGATCGAAACGCTGGATTTTGCTGATTGCGTAATCGTGCCGGGGTTTGTTGATGCGCATACGCATCCGCTCTTCGCCGGCGACCGCGAACCAGATTTTGCAGCGCGTCAGCGCGGCGAGAAGCCGCCGCTCGGCATGCTCTACACCGTTGCGCAAACGAGACGCATGCTCGAAGATCCGCAATCTCTGCGATCTTTTTGGGAAGTGATTCGTGCAAGACTGCATATGGTTGCGCGGCACGGGACGACCACCATGGAAGTCAAGACCGGCTACGCGTTGTACAAGGAAGGCGAAATGCAGCTGCTGGATCTTATCGCCGAGCACAAGGATGAAGCAGGTTTACCACGCCTCATCTCGACGTTTTTGGGTGCGCATGCACTGCCCCCTGAATTCAGTGCAGAGGAGCCGTTTGTGGATTATCTCATCGAACATCTCATGCCGGTGGCCCGGGCGCATGGCGCCGTCTACGCGGATGCGTTTTGCGAGCCCGGCTTTTTCTCGCCGGCGCAAACGCATCGCTACCTTGCCTCCGCGCGCGAACATGGCTTGCGCCTACGCGTGCACTGCGATGAAATGGCGTTCGGCGGCGCCGCCGAGATGGCGGCAAAAATCGGCGTCGATGCCATCGATCACGCAAACTACATTCGCACGCAAGATATTGACGCCATCGTTACCGCCAGCATCGTCACCGTTGCGTGTCCTGCGACGATCGAGTATCTTGGACTGCCCGAAAAAGCGCCGGTCCGCACGATCCTGGAGCGCGGTGGGGCGGTTGCGCTCGCAAGCGACTATAATCCCGGAACGTCGCCTTGCTTTAATTTGCAGACCGTCGCTTACTTCGGCCGCAAGTATTTCGGGCTCTCCTCAGCCGAAACGCTCTACGGTGTGACGCGCGCCGCAGCGCACTCTTTGCGCGCGGACGCCGGCGCTTTACGTGTCGATGGCCCAGCCGATTTTGTGGCGCTCGAGATCTCCTCGCCGGATGAATTTGGGTGGCAGTTCGGCGGAAACTTGGCGCGCGCCGTGTACCGCCGTGGAGAAGCGATGGCATGAACGAGATCGTTCGTTGCGCTCGCGCCGTCGTCGGCGGAGTCGAAATGGAGGATTTTGCGTTTGTCTCCGAGGCCGGCAGTATTGCACTTACCGGCGATTTCAAAGCCGTTGTAAAGTCCTATCCGAGCCATTCGCTGCGTTCGTTCGGACGCGACGTGCTGGTGGTTCCAGGTTTTATCAACGGCCACAGTCATGCGTATCAAATGCTCTTGCGCGGCTGGGCGGACGATCTCACGTTTGAAAAGTGGCGCAGCGAAGCGCTTTACACGGTCGTTCCGCGCCTGACGCCGGACGATATCTATTGGACGTTCGTCGCGGCCTTCACCGAGATGCTCTGCGCGGGCATCACCACCGTTGTCGAATTTTTCTATCTCAACGGTGCCGGAAATGCTCACGCGGAAGCCGCAATCAAGGCGGCGCAAGATACCGGCATTCGATTGGTACTTGCGAGAACGTGGATGGATGCAGAGTATGCGCCGCCCGCGTTTCGCGAAACCATCGAGCAAGCGCAAACCCGCACGGCCGAACTTATGTCGAAATATCCGCATGTCAATATCTGCGTAGCGCCACACTCGCTCCACGCCGCCTCTCCGGCTATGATTCAAGCCTCGATGGCGTTCGCGCAACAGCGCGACCTTTTTGTGCACATCCATGTTGCCGAAGCGCAGTATGAAGGCGAGCAAACCGCAGCCGCGCACGGGGTGACCCCGGTCGAATTGCTGCATCGTCTCGGCGTCTTAAACGAACGCCTGATCGCCGTGCATGCGATCTATATTTCCGAAGATGAGAAGAAACGGCTGGCCTCAGCCGGGTCGCGCGTCGTGCACAATCCGATGACCAATCAATATCTCGGCGACGGAACGTGCGACGTCAGCGGTCTTGCGGAGCTTGGCGTCCCGATGGCGCTTGGGACGGACGCGGATGTGAAGCCCTCGCTGATCGAAGAGATGCGCGCAGCAAGTCTGTTGCAGAAGCTGGCGGCTCGGGACGGGAGCGCCTTCGACGCCGCCGCATCCTTCGATCTGGCTACGGCCCAAGGCGCGCGTGCGCTGGGCGTCCAAGCAGGCGCACTCAAGCAAGGTTTCGCTGCGGATTTTCTGATTATCGATGCCTCGCGCATCGATCCCTGGTCGCCGGCAGTGAATGCGCTTGTCTACCGGGCGGAAAACGCTTGGATCAAGGAAACCTACGTTTCGGGTAAACAGGTCTGGAATGGTGAACGCTCCGCTCTGGCCCAAGAAGCTGGTGCAGCGCTCACACAGCTCGCACAAACACTGGATCTATAGGGGGACAGCCCAATGAATCTCTGCATGCGAACCTTAGCAGCGACAGCGCTGCTCGCACTGACACTTGCCGGCTGCGGCGGCGGAAAATCCACCACGACCACGACAACCACCGGGAACGCCCCAAGGAGTGAAGCGCAACGCGAAACGGCCGCATTGCCGCTGGGCAACGCGGCGCCGGTTCCAGCCGGGCTCAATTGCGGTGCGGTGCAACCCGTGTGGGTGAATACCCACACCAAAGCGTGGCACGAGCCTGGCGATCCGTACTACGGCAAAACCAAGACCGGCCAGTACATGTGTCCGTCGGCAGCCACCGCGGCGGGATATCATGCCGCCGGATCGCGTCATAACTCGATGAACGGTGCATCAAATGGTGCTTATGGCGATACGACGGGCACGATGACCGGCAAGCATCATAAGCGTCATCACAACAGCATGGGAGCTCCTGACGCAACTCCAACCCCGTAAGGAGTTCGAGCTTTCGCGCTCGAGCGGTTTTTCGCACGGCACGAATTCGGCGCGCCGTATTGCTGTGCGCATCGGACTGCGAAGCGCTCTCCGTCGGCGACCTCCTTTCATTGGAGCCGCAGGCGGAGAGCGCATTCAGAGAAGCGTGGCTTGGCTATACTGAGGCGCAAGGTATATCCGCAGACGACATCGTCTTCACCGGTGCGCAGGAAGCAATCTTCGCGTTCATGCAGCGCGTACTCGCTCGCGGCAGTCACGCCGTTGCGCACTTTCCGGCTTACCAATCCCTCTATGAAGTCGCGCGTAACCAAGGCGCGGACGTTACGCTGTGGCGCACGCACGAAGAACATGGATGAAGTCTATCGCGATAGCGAATACGATCGCGCAACGCGGCTGCCCGCCGCCTGCGAAATATATGAGCGCGGCGTTTCGCTCGGCGTGACCTCAAAGAGTTTGGGACTTGCCGGTTTGCGCATCGGTTGGATTGCGACTCGCGATCGCGGGCTGCTCGAACGCATAGCGGAGGTCAAAGATTACACCACGATCTGCAACGCGGCACCGAGTGAGTTTCTCGCTATCCTGGCCCTGCGTCACCGCGATCGCATCCTCGAGCGCAATCGCGCCCTTATCGCCACGAATCTCGCATTGATCGATTCGTTCGTCGAACGCAACGCATCGCGCATGTCGTGGGTTCGCCCGCAAGCCACGCCGATTGGTTTTCTGCGCATCCATGATTCGCGTGGTGCGACGGCATTCTGCGACGATCTACTCGAAAAGCCGGCGTGCTTTTACTGCCCAGCACGATCTATCAGATGGAAGATACGCACGTGCGCATTGGTTTCGGCCGCTCGAAGTTCGACCAAGGCCTCGCGCAATTTGAGAATTATCTTCGACATGAAATCGCGTAGCGTTCAAGCATTTCTGCTCCTGTGGACGCTAATTCTCGGCAGTTGCGCTCCGAACAGTGCGTGGAGCGTCATGCGCGTCACCCAGGATGCGCTCGCTACTCAGCCGCACGAGTGCATCCCTCTTGGCTGGAACGTGGTGCCGGTCGTTAACCACTATTTTGCTCCGGGAACATCTGTTGAGTTAACGGAGGAAGGGATCTGGATCCCCGCCGCATGGATCGGAAGCGTTCGGCAAGGCCGCAGCACAAGCGACGTACGGCAAATCCGCACGGTCCTCGCCGCACTCCGAAAGGCAGCGCTCATCCAGACGCGAGAAGTGGGAAAATCACTGCAGTACCGTCTGACGGCCGAAGGACTCAAATATTACTACGACGAGAACGACTACAAGAATAATCCCGCGCACCTGTCGTATCTGTGCTACTCGCACATCGTGCCGGTGCGCGTCGTTTGGAGCAGTCCTGTCAAATCGGAGCAATTTCGCGCAGGAATCGCCTGGCAAGCATCACCGCCCGCACAGTGGGCAAGTGACCCGGTGCTGCGCGCTCACACGGTGGTGCTCTCGCCGACGTCAACGACCGTAGTAGCCAGTTTCAAGAAGCAAGGTCATCAGTGGTACTTGCAAAGGCTCGAGGAGCCCGGAATCGGACTTCCCAAAGTTGCTGATCCAAAGGCTTGGACACAGCAAACGCATTAGTTACAGCAGCGAACGGATCTCGCGCATAAACGGTCCGAAGCGCGCGTTGTGTTCCGGTGTTGATTCCAGTCCGGTGTACACGACGATGATGTAACGCCTCCCGTCCGGTAACGCGAGAATGCCGCCGTCGTGTGTCACCTCGTCGGTATCGCCGGTCTTGTGCGCGAAATGGTCGTGTGGCTCGAGCCCGTTGCTGAGTTTGTCGTTGAACTGTTGTTTTGCGAGAATGTCTCGCAGCAGCGGTGCGTACGGGAGTGCATCCGTTGCAATCAATTCGAATAAACGCGCCGCGTCGCGCGCGCTATGCCGGTTGCGATTGACTCCGTCCCACTCGGGGTCGAAGATGAGCGGTTCGCTGCCTGAGAGTTTGCGATAGAAGGCTGTATCCGGTAACCGGAGTTTTTCTTGCGCGATGTGCGTTGCGCGCTCGCGACCGCAAATATCGTAGAGCATGTTGGTTGCGACATTGTCGGAATGCGTGAGCGCGCGCTCGACGATCAGTGAAAGCGGCCCGCGAAAGCCGGTTACGAAGGGCGACTCGGCGTCATTCGTCGTCATGTTCCAATCGCTCACTTCGAACGATTGATCGAGGCTGAGCTCGCCGCGCTCGACCAACTCCAGCGTGGCTGCGGCCAGCGGCGTCTTGAGCATGCTGGCGGGATACAGGTAGGTATCCGGGTCGAGCTCGAGTGCCGCTGTAACCCCGTCGAGGGGCTTAAGGACCAACTGGGACTGCTCGAGTATCGCGTTCTTGAGCGCCTGGCGCGCCTGGTCTTCATTTATCATTCGGCGGCCTTATTCTTCAACTGCATCCAACTGCCGCTCGCCTGCGTTACAGAGAGAAGTAGGTCTGCAAGCAAGTACTTGCACTGGAATTCCGGAAGTAGTATTCTATGCATGCAAGTACTTACTTCGGTAAGGAAATTTATAGGAGACTATGGGACCGCCCGTGTTTACGTCACCTTCGACCCTCTCGGATGAAGCCTTCGACCGGCTGCTTAGCAAGGTCACTGATGCCATCGAGGCAGGCTCGAAAGAAATCATTCTCGCGCTCGATGCGCTGGCCGTCTTGGACTCGGCCGCCATCAGGCGCCTCATCACGCTCTTGCGCCGCATTCGCGAGGCCGGTGCCGAGCTAACCCTTGCGGTCAGCCGCATAGATATACTACGCACGCTCCGGGTTACGGCGCTCGATAAAGTTTTTCGCATCATCGGATCGGCGGAGGCCGCGGCATGAAACGCCTAGCCATGTTCGTCCTTTTTGCGCTGATGGCATCGGCCGGCGTGCCGGTCTCGGCGCAGCAGTCGGAATCGCACGCCCTCGTGCAAAAAATGATCGAGCGCAATCCGGATTTGCGTACGTTTCAAGCGCGCATCCACGCGGATGTGCGCTTGTTGAGCTTTCCGTTCTATTCGCCCAAGCTCGACGGCACGTCGTACTTCAAACGTCCCGACAATTATCAGGTCGTGTTCGACCGCGTGCCTCCGTTCGCACGCGGGCTCGATCACTTTTTCTCCGATCTCGCCGACCCGTCCACCTGGGAGCGCCGCTTCGATATCACCATCGAAGGGCGTCCTGAGTCCAGCGGCCGCCGCGTGATTCAAATGAAGCTTGTTGCGAAAATCCGCGGCATGATCGATCACACAGATGTCTATGTCGATCCTGGCACGTATGAAGTCGTGCGATTGCAGTGGCACTATTACAACGGCGGCGTTATCACGATGGATCAGACGTACCGCAACGTCGGCACCTTCAACATGCTCTCAAGTCAGCACGCCGAGATCCATGTTCCGCACATCCGTGCGGTCGCGGATTCGCAATACAGCGAGTATCACACGAATATCGCTGTAAGCGACAGCGTCTTTACGGAGTTACACAAGTGATCGTTCGAGAGACACCCCGTCCGTGTGTTGAAGACACGCGCGAGCGTATCTTCAATGCAGCCCGCGAGATCTTTGCGCTCAAGGGACCGCATGGTACAACGACTCGTGAAATCGCAGACCGCGCGGGCGTGAATGAAGCAACGCTCTTCCGCCATTTCGGAAACAAGAGTGCGCTGCTTGATGCGATGAAAGAGTGGTTCTGCCAAAATAAGGAAGAGCGCCTTCGGGAAATGTACGATTCGCTTCCGGGTGAGATTGAAGCGGATCTGAAGATTATCGGACGGTTCATGATCGAGGGTATGACGGCCAACAAAGACCTTATTCGCGTTGCGTTGCTGGAGGAAGCTGCCGACCCCGAAGGTGTGCATGTTCCTTGGCGGATGCCCAAAATTTCTCGTGATTATCTCACCAAATTCTTGGAAAGCTATGTGGCGCGGGGGGAGCTTCATGGCGATCCCGTGATTTTAGCTAGAATCTATGTGGGATACTTTTTTGCCTACATCATGGGGAGCGGCCTTTGGAAGCAATCCGCGATCCTCAGCCCTGATGAAGCAGTGGATACATTCGTCAACATTTTTTTGAACGGCGCAAGGAGCATCACGTAATGGAATCCGTCGAAACAGCAAAGCCAACCACGGGTACGATTCCCACCAATGGGAATGGAAAACCGGCCGCACCCGCGCAAGAAGCCGTAGTGGACAAACCGAAGCGCGAGGCCAACCCCAACGTGCGCCGTGCAATGATTGCCGTCGGAGCCATTGCAGTTATTTTGTTGCTGATCTGGGGCGTGAAGTATTTTCTTTATGCCAGGAGCCACCAAACCACCGATGATGCCCGCATCGACGCTTCCGCCGTTTCGGTAACGAGCAAGATCGCCGAGCGCGTCAACCAAATTTTTGTTGATACTGATCAGCCGGTCCACAAGGGCCAGGTGCTCATTCAACTCGATAGCCGCGATGAGCGCTCTCGTCTAGCCCAGGCGCAGGCCGCCGTTAATGCGCAGCGCGCCCAAGCCGCTGCTGCCCAATCGAATGTCACCTTGACGCAACAGACCGTTGCGGCGCAAGCCACCGAGAGCCTTGGCGGCATCACCTCCGCACAGTCAGGCATTTCGGGTGCGCAGGCCAATGTAGACGTTGCGCGCGCCGGAATTACGACCGCGCAAGCAGGAGTGCCGGCAGCTCAAGAAGCGCTGAACCGCGCCAATGCAGATTTGCACCGAACTGAGTCGCTCGTTTCGACCGGCGATATTCCGAAATCCCAACTCGACGCGGCGCGTGCAAACGCAGCCGGCGCGCAAGCGCAGTATCAGCAGGCCGTTGCGAATGTCTCGGCGGCCCAAGATCGTCTTTCCGCCGCGTCAACCTCGATTGGTTCCGCGCAAGGACAATTGAACGCGGCGCAGGGCAAGCTGCAAGAGTCAACCTCGCCGGCGCGTGTTGCCGCTTCGCAAGCGCAGGCCAACGCTGCTTTCGCGACCGTCGGAAGCTTGCTGGCACAACTCCAGCTTGCAAAAGATCAAGTGAGCGAAACGCGCATCGTTGCACCGGTTGATGGATTTGTCGGCGAGAAGAATGCCGAACTCGGCCAAACGGTCGCGCCGGGTACGCCGCTCATGACCATCATTCCGTCGAAGGACATCCACGTCACCGCGAACTTTAAAGAAACGCAACTGGGCAGTATTCGTCCCGGACAACCCGTCGACATCACGGTCGATGCATATAAGGGCACCACATTCCACGGGCACGTTGTTGCGATCAACCCTGCATCGCAGAGCACCTATTCGCTCGTGCCGGCGCAAAATGCCAGCGGCAACTTCATCAAAGTTACGCAGCGAATCCCGGTGAAGATCGCGTTCGATAACCCGCCTGCAGATAAACCCTTGCGCCCCGGCATGTCCGTCGTAGCGTCGGTCAAAGTTAAGTAACCTAAAATGCGCGAATCTCACGTAATTGAGTACGGCCTGCGCCGGGCTCTGGTTACCGCCGCCGTGATCTTGGCAACCGTGCTCGAGATCGTGGACGTTACGATCGTCAACGTCGCGCTGCCGAACGTTCAGGGAAACTTCGGCGTCGCGGTCGATCAGGGTATTTGGATCGTTACGGGCTACATTATTGCCAACGTCATCGTCATCCCGATTTCTCCGTGGCTGCAAGTCCGCTTCGGACGACGCGCGTACTACATCGCATCGATCGCTCTGTTCACAGGTGCGTCGTTGATGTGCGGACTGGCCGGATCGTTCGGCGCGCTGGTGTTTTGGCGCATCGTGCAGGGACTTGGCGGCGGCGGCCTGCTCTCGACCTCGCAAGCGATCTTGCGGGAAACCTATCCGCTAAGCGAACAAGGAAAAGCGACCGGTCTTTTCTCGATGGGAGTCTTAGTTGGTCCGGCGCTCGGCCCATTGCTTGGTGGAATCATCACCGACCAGCTGTCGTGGCGGTGGGCGTTCTTTATCAATATTCCGCTCGGAATCTTAGCCGCCGTGCTAGCCTATTTCTTCCTGCGCAATCCGGCCAAACCGCAGAAGAGCAAGCTCGATTGGATTGGGCTTGCCTTTCTCGCCGCTGGGCTCGGCGCAATGCAGTACGTTTTAGACCAAGGGCAGACCAAGGATTGGTTTGACGATCTCTCGATCCGCTGGTTCACTTTCACGAGCGTTGCGTCGCTCGCCTCATTCGTCGCCTGGACGCTTCGATCCAAGATTCCAATCGTGGATTTGCATGTACTTAAATATCGGGCCGTCGTCACCGGCAGTATCTTAGGCGCGGTCTTGGGCATCAGCTTGTACGGATCGATTGTTGTTCTGCCGCAGTACGTGCAGAATTCACTTGGCTTCACTGCCACCGCGTCGGGACAACTGATCTTAATTCGAGCTCTGGGGGTCGCGCTAATGACCCCCTTCATCGCGGTCGTTGCCGGAAAGAACCTAATCGACCCGCGTATTCTTATCGGCACCGGATTCACGGTGGTGGGGATAGCCAATTGGCTTATGGCCGCCGTGACCACCAGCGATTCCGGCTTTTGGACGTTCGGGGCTTCACTTGCAGTGAGCGGACTCGGCCTGGGGATGATCTTTGTCCCCCTGTCGATCTCCGTCTTAAGTGCCGTGCCCGCTCAAGAAGTCCCGAAAGCCGCCGCATTCTTTAATCTCTCGCGCCAGATCGGTGGAAGTATTGCGACTGCGGTCTTGGTCACGATTCTTACTCGCGCCGACGCCGTACATCAGACGGCGCTTGCCGCCGGCATCGCACACCACGTACAGTCCGTGCAGACGTTCTTGAGTGGTGCCGGCTCCAGTGCTTCGGGGCTGCAACAGCTCTACTCGATGGTGGCCGGTCAGGCGCTCGTGCTTTCGTACGCGGACACCGCGCGAGTCACGGCGATTATTTCGATCTGCCTTGCCCCGCTCGTGCTTTTACTGCGGCGTCCAAAGACGCACGCCGCTCCTTTAACGGTTGAATAGGAGAACTATTTTGTCTCGTCGTTTTCTGGCTATTGCTCAACTCGCGGTACTGATTGCGGGTTCCGCGTTGCCCGCTGCCGCGCAAAACTCGCCGCAGCCGATGGTAACCACGCAGCCTGCACCCATCGCAGCCCCGACCGCGATTCCGCAAATGAGCGCAGCACCTCAAGCTACAGCCATGCCGAGCAGCGTGAATCGCACAAATGGGCTACCTCCGCCGCCGCAGCCGCAGGACGGTAGCCTTGCGCCGGTGCCAAATGTTGCGCCGGGCTATACCGCGCCGGATATTGGCGTGCCGAACGGCAATATCGTCGGCGTCACGCAGCAACCCTTCGTCGGAATCACGTTGCAAAACGCCGTCGCGATGGCGCTGATGAAGAACACCGATCTTGCCATCGCGCAGGCAAACCGGCGGATTGCCGGCTATCAAATTGAAGCCGCAAAAGGCGCTTATGACGTGCGCTTTAACGTGCAGCCAAGCTATTCGCACACCACGACGCCACCCCAGAACGCGTTTTTCTCGGGACCTGGTTTTGGACCGATCGTTCAGGATCAAACAAATATTAGTGCGGGTCTCTCCGGCATGACAACGAGCGGCCAACAATACAGCGTGAGCGCGAGCGACGGCCGCGTCCTCAATAACAGCATCATCAACACGTTCAACCCCACCTATCCGGCTTCGCTTTCATTCAATCTCTCGCAGCCGCTTCTGCGCGGTCGTTCGATTAACGAAGCGAGCCGTCAGCTGCAACTGGCCACGATCAATCAGCAGACCGTTTCCGCCCAATCGCTGACGAGCGCTTCGCAAACCGTAACGCAGGTTGAGGACGCCTATTGGGATCTCGTCGCCGCTTGGCGTAACGTCGCGATTCAAGAAGAGGCGTTGCGCGAGGCCAAGCGCCAATCGCAGAGCAATGCACGGCTCGCTCGTCAAGGCTACAGTGCCCCGATCGACGTCGTGCAATCGAATACGCAGGTCAACGTCTTTCAGGATAATGTTTTCTCGGCATTGCAGAACGTTCAGCGGCTTCAGGTGCAACTCAAGTCCCTTATCGTGGCAGACCCCGGAGATCCGATTTGGAACGCAAACCTCGTGCCAACCTCCCCGGTTCAGAATCTTCCGCCGGAACCGCAATTGGGCTCCGTCGTGGCACAAGCAATTGCGAACCGCCCGGAGTTCGAGCAGCTGCGCGGCGCGCGCAATGCAGCCGGGGTGAACCTTGCTTACGCCAAGGATCAACTCAAGCCGCAAGTGGATTTCAATGTGGGTTATACCACGAGCGGCTTTGCCGGGAATCTCTTGCCGGCGCCCACCGGCGGGCCGTTTGCGGGTAACCCGCTGCCGCCCGCTTACCTTGCCGGCGGAAACGGGCAATCGGTTTCAAACTTGGTGACCAATAAATTCCCGTCTTATAACGCAGCCGTGAACGTGCAGCTTCCCTTGGGCAATCACACGGCCAAGGCAAATTATGCAATCGCAAAAGAACAACTGCGCGAAACCGATCTCAATCAAATTTCGTTACTCCAAAGGATCAATAGCGAGTCGCGTAACGCACTTCAGGCATACCGCGCCGCGCGCTACCGGCTGATTGCCGCGCGTGCCGCGCGAGCCGCGTCCGAGCAAGTGTTGGCCAGTGAAATTCGTCGATTCCATGCAGGCGCATCCACAACGTTCTTGGTCTTACAGCGCCAGGTGGATCTCGCGAACAATCGCGGGCGCGAACTGCAAGCGCAAACCGACCTTAATAAAGCGGTGGTCGAACTCGAACGAGTAACCGGATCCATCCTCAAAGACAACAACGTCGACGCAACTACTCTTGGGCAAGGAACCCTACAACCATGAAAAGAGCCTACAGAATAAAACTCTCATCGCTTGCGCAAAAACGATTTCTCGAGCGCTCCGCGGTGCTCTACAGCAGGGCACTGGAGCGCTGGAATCAGCGCATCCCGGTTACAAAGTAAGCAGCATCTCATATTGAACCGCCGTGGGTGACCATGCGCGGTCATACCGCTGCAGCAGCAGCGTTGAGCCTTCGGGTTCATTCGTGACCGATAATGTTTGCGCTCCGGCGATGAGCGCGATTGCTGCCAGAACGGCATCGCCTCCGCCGTTCAGCGATGTCTTCCAAATCGACGCATGGTCGCCGTCCGCGCGGTAGACCGCGAAACTCTTGCCGGATTGCACCGCTGCAAGTTGCGGGCTGCGCAGTTCAATCGAACGGCTTTCCCGTTGCCAGCAAGGCGCCGGCTCTCCCTCGATCTTGGCTCCGATGAATTCCGCCACCGGCGCGATCTGCGCGTCCTCGTTTGATCCGCGAATCGATTCGCATTCCAGCGAGAAGAGTTTGCGGGTGACTTTGAACCCCGCGCGTTCGTAGATCGCACGCGCTCGCACGTTCTCCTCGAGCACCTCGAGCGTGATTTCTTTTACCCCTTGCAGTCTGGCCAGCCGGACGAGCTCGCAGAACATGGCTTGCGCCAGTCCCTTGCCGCGATATTCCGGTGCTATTCCGAATGCGCCAACCCAACCACGCTTCCCGCGAACACCAAGCGCGCCGATCGCGACGGGTTCTCCATCCTTGAGCCAAATCGGAGAGGCCTCGGGCACGATGTCGTGCACGCGCAGATACATCGCGGTGGCCGCATCCGCAAAGATGAGGGGACGAAATATCCCGTGTAAGCAGTGGTGAAAGCGGCCGTGACTGTTGCTAGATCGACATCCTTGATCG
>JACRUB010000137.1 GCA_014305015.1 Vulcanimicrobiota bacterium
GAGCCGAACCGAGCAGTATCAATTGACAGGTCGTAGAAACACGGGTCGCCCCAGTCAAAGTCGTAGTACTCTTGCATGTATGCGCGGCGGGCCTTATCGATGCGCTCGACTTCAACTGCCGCTGTGCGGTCGTCGACCCCGAGGCCGGCCACGATGTGGGCTATCCGCCAATCGCGCGGCGCATGCATGAAGACGCGCAAAACGTCGTCGCGCCGTCCAAGCACTGCGTTGGCGCCGCGCCCGAAGAGAACGACCCGTCCACGCGCCGCAAACTCTCGCACGGCTTCTCCAACCGCGCGAAAGACGTCTCGATCGAAGGATACGGGGTTATCCGGTGCAGCAAAGGCGAGTTCAGGCGTTCCGGCCTCTAAGCCGGAGATGAGGCGCTCGCCAAGATTTCGGCTCGTGTCTTCGGCCGCGTCAACCGCTTCCGGAGATGTGGAGAGCCGCTTAGCGACGACGACTGGCAGCTCTTTGTCGATGAACCGGTAGCCGAGCGCGTTCGCAGCGGCTAGCGCGATCGCGTGCGCTCCGCTGCCGTACTCGTTCGAAATCGTAACGATCATCCGAGCCTAAATGCGGCGGGGGGCTCATGCCCCCCGCTTTTTCTACGTTACAAAGACCTCTTAGCGATGATAGACCGACGACTGACGGCGCGTGGCCGAGAGTTGCACGCTGACCGTTGAGCCGGCCGCAACCGATACGTTCGCGCGGTTATTCTTTGCGAGCGCATATCCACCGGCGGCTCCCGCGAGGGTACCTATTGTTTTGCCGCCGCCGTGCGTGAGAATATTGCCGACAACTGCGCCGGCGATTGCGCCAACGGCTTCTTTGGTCGTGTTATTTTTGGTGGTCATGTTGGCTTGAGAGACGTAACCGCTCGCGACGTAGACGTTTCCTGAGCGCGTGTTGACCTTGTCGACGGTCAGTTCGATTAGGCCGGGCGTGCCTTGTCCTGCACGCTGGACGTTGGAAACGTGCCCATAAATGGTCGCGCCGTTAATATTGTAGTTAGACGAGTGGGCATTCGAAATCGTGAACGACTGGCCAACGACGGCGTTCTGGGAATTGACATTCTGGTCGAGCGTGCCCGTGAGCGTCGTTCCCGGCGAAATCTGCGCGGCAGCGATGAACGGAATAAAAACAAGTGAGAGTGCGATCGCGCCTGCGCGAAGTGTTCGGATCATAGGTCCCTCCTCGGGTGCGTGGAAAAGCAGGCCGCCTGGCCCGTCCATTTTCGGTATACCCATTTTTCGTGGGGCACCATCGTAACGAAACCGGAGCGCGATTCCTCTCGGTCGAACGCCACCCCAGGCATGCCCATCATCCGCACGAGTAATCTCTGCAAGGTCTTTCGGTCGGTCAAGCGCGAGGCGGGACCGGGCGGAGCGCTGCGTACCCTCTTTAGCCGCACCTACGAAGACAAAGTAGCCGTGAGTAATGTGAATATGTCTCTCGAGGCAGGCGAGCTTGTGGGGTACATCGGGCCAAACGGCGCCGGAAAATCCACCACCATTAAAATGTTGACGGGCATTCTCGTCCCGACGTCGGGGACGATCGAGGTTGCAGGGCTCGTACCCTACCAGAAGCGCCAAGAGAATGCCCGTAACATCGGCGTTGTGTTTGGTCAGCGCAGCCAGCTCTATTGGGATCTGCCGCTCATTGAGTCGTTCGAATTACTGCGGGCAATCTATTCGATTCCGCGCGACCGCTACCGCGCCAATCTGGATAAATTCCGTGACGTGCTCGAGATGGATGAGTTCATTAAAACGCCGGTACGCCAGCTTTCGCTCGGTCAACGCATGCGCGGCGATTTTGCGGCGGCAATGCTGCACGATCCGCAGATTGTCTATCTCGATGAGCCCACCATCGGTCTGGACGTCGTTGCAAAAGAGGCTATCCGCGAGTTCATTAAGGGCATCAATGAAGAGCGCGGCACGACGATCATCCTTACGACGCACGATTTGGCGGACGTCGAGCGACTCTGCCGGCGCATTGTCCTGATCGATACGGGCACGGTTATCTACGACGGACCGATCGAGCGCATTAAAACCCAGTACGGCACGCACCGCACCTTGACGATCACGCTCACCGCTCCTCAAAAACGCATGGACTTGCCCAATACCGAGTTGATTTCCAATGAGGGAACGATGGCGAGCTTTCGCTTCGACCGCAACAAAGTTCGCGCCGATGAGTTGATCCGCATCGCCACCGAACGGTATGAGATTACGGACGTGTCGATCCAGGAACCGCAGCTGGAGTCCATCATCCGCCGCATCTACGTTGAAGGCTACGACGATCCTACTTTAAAGACACCGCGTGAGGTAGTTCCGTGATTGTTTCCAGTAATGCTAAAAAACCCAATATCCATGCGTCGGCTTACGTTGCGCCAAATGCGGTGGTCAGCGGAGACGTGACCATTGAGGAGGGTTGCGCAGTGCTTTTTGGCGCTGTGATTAGCTCCGAGGGCGCGCCAATCGTGATCGGCGCAAATTCCGTCGTGATGGAAAACGCCGTGCTTAAATCGAGCGGCGGCACCGCAATTCAATTTCCGCTCATGGTCGGCGAGAGCTGCATCATCGGCCCCGGCGCATATGTCGTGGGCGCGACGATCGAACCCGGCGCGTTCATCGGCGCGGGCGCGAAGGTCTTTAACGGCGCGACCGTCGAGCAAGGTGTGAGCGTCGCGATCGGCGCCATCGTGCATATCAATACGCACGTCAGCTCCGGAGACCACGTGCCGGCGAACTTCTTCGAAGCGGTTTTTAATTTGCCGCCTTCCGATGACGTCCGAGCGCAGGCCGCGGAAGCGTATTCGAAATTCTTGCGCAAGACGCATGCCCAGGATGCGGCGATCGCCGAGCCCGCAAAGAAAGCGCCGGCGAAGCCACCGCTCAAGAGTGCGCCGGAACCGCCCCCAACACAATCGGCGGACGTTGGTAAGGTGGTGGACGTGATGTTTGCGGAACTCGAGGAAGCGCGGCTGCGTCGCGAATCCGCCATCGCGCGGGAAAAACGCGGCAAGAAATAGCGCCATGAAGTTCCGGCTCGAGCCGTACGTGGAGTTTGCGCGCAAAGCGTTCGCGCGAGAAGCGACGTACCGGATGGAGGTTTTCACCGAAATCGGGTCGCTTATCGTGCGCGTCTATTTGCTGCGCTCGCTCTGGACCGCGCTCTACGCGCAAAATATCGCGCCGATGGGCCTGCCTCTACACTCGATGATCACCTA
>JACRUB010000097.1 GCA_014305015.1 Vulcanimicrobiota bacterium
CCGACGTAGAGACCGACATCGCGATAAATGCGCACGTGGCCCTCGACATGCACGACCAGTGTTTCCGGATTGAACTCAGCCGAGTCAGCGTAAATGTCGGTATAGGGAAGGTGGATCGCGACGTTTTCACGCGCGGTCGCAACCCCGTTCTCGTAATTGGTTTCGCCGCTCGCCGTGATCTCAATCGGCAGCGCTTTCAGTGGGGGGGGCTCTTGCCCGCTCAACGCCCCTGCCACGAGCGCCATGGAAAATAGAAGCGGAATCAGCTTAAGCATCGCGGCTGTCGAAGGTATCGAAAGCATGCCGTGATGCAAAGGTAAAAGCCTCCCCCACGAGGGGAGAGCGGAATTTGCGTAGCCGACTAGGCAAAAACCCGCAATCGCGCGCCGGCGACCTGCTGGTTCAGCCCGCAGGCGGAAACCACTGCGGACTGCGGCGGCGAATGGCTCTGCGCTCTACCGTCATGTTGCGCGATTGGAAGTGACGATGCGGGCAATCTTTGCGTGCGCAGGGATTCGGCTGCGCAAATCAGTTGCCAGAGCGCCGAGGCCCCGACGCTTTCACCGAGCAACTGTTTCGGAGCGAAGATCAGCGCATCGGGGCAATGCCGGAGAATGGCATGCCGCTCCGCGAGGTCGATAAATGTTCCGTTCGCGCTTGCAATCACGAGGTCGATTGCCTCCCCGTCGCAGAGCGGCGCGAAGACTTTATCGACGCGCGCCGCCGCTTCCGTTCGCATTGCAAAATTAGAGCCCGCCTCAATGCGATCGACAACCACAGTGCCGGATCGCTCGAGAAGAATTGCACCAGCGCCTTCGCTCAGAATCATCCCGCGCGGGGGGCTTGCGAATGTTTCGATCGGAGGTGCGCTCCGCAACAGCCGCCATTTCGCGTACGCGTTGCATAGCAGCCAATCGGTTTCCTCCGCAGCAACCACCAGGCAGCGATCGAGCGCTTCGCTTTGCATCAAATCCTCCGCCATCTTTAGCGCAAGCAAGCCGACCGCTCCGTCACCCACGAGGGTATATGTTGCACCGCTAAGGCCAAGAATCGCGGCAAGGTGACTGGCGGGCGCGTTAAAAACCGTTTCGGGAAAAAGAAGCGGGCTTGCCGCCTGCGCGCCGGATTCGACGACCTCGTGATAAAATCGTTTCGTATAGATTACGCCGCCGTTCGAGATCGCGAAGACCAATGCCGTGCGCGCGGCGATCTCTGCATCGAGCGTGATTCGCGCATTATCGAGTGCGCTTAACCCGGCGATCGCCGCGAACCGCGAAATCGCGCTCGAGCGGCGCAGTCGCGGGTGGATCGGTACGTCGGACATCGCGGATGGCGGAACGCGAAAGACAGGATATGAGCGATCATTCAAGGGACTTGAAATAGTCTCGGCCACCGGACGCTCGTTTTTTAGCAACCGCTCCCAAACGAAAGGCACGCCTTTGCCGAGCGGCGTGACCCAGCCCATGCCCGAAATGGCGAGACTCATGCTGCTACGGCGCGCATCACAACGGATGCGTTCGTGCCACCGAAGCCAAAGGAATTAGATAGCACTGTTCGAACCGCGGCCGGTCGCGATCCGTTTGCAACGATATTCAAGTTCAAATCCGCATCGCCTTTGGCAAAGTTGATATTTGGTGGCAAAAATTGGTGTTGCAGCGCAAGAAGACTGATGACCGCTTCGATAGCACCGGCGGCGCCTAACGAGTGGCCCATCATCCCTTTGGTCGAGCTGATCGGCACGTTTGAGAAAAGTTCCATAATCGCTTTTCCTTCTGCGGCGTCGTTGAAGGGCGTCGCCGTGCCATGAGCATTGATATAATCGATCTCGCTCGGCGGGAGATCGGCGCTTTCCAGTGCGCGTCGCATCGCATCGCGCGGTCCCGCACCGGATGGGTTTGGTTGCGTGAGGTGATGGTTGTCCGTTGAAATTCCGTAGCCAACAACCTCGCCAAGAATGTTCGCACCGCGACGTTCGGCTGCCTCGAAATTCTCGAGCGCGAGAATCGCCGCGCCCTCACCGAGGACGAGCCCGTTTCGCGTTTGATCAAACGGCCGACATTTGTCTGGCGTAGCGGCTTGCAACGAATCGAATCCGACAAACACCAGCTCCGAAAGGGCGTCATATCCGCCGGCCAGCACGCGTTGATAACGGCCCGATCGCACGCATTCAAACGCGTGGCCGACCGCATTCGTACCGGAAGCGCAGGCGTTTGCGATCACCTGGCAGGGGGCGCAAATGCCAAATGCTTCCTGCGCGTCGACGACGGATTTTTGTGGCGTATAATTCGCAATCAGAGTCGCGATGCGACAATCCCTCTGCCGCCGGTGGAGCGCGCGGTAATATTCTTCACCGAATGTCATACCACCGCTCGTGGTGCCGACGACAGTCAGCTCTGGATCGAATTGTGGATCATTCCGTAGTGCTTCCCCCAGCGCATAGATCATCATTCGCGCGACGCGGTGCAAACGCTGACCGCGCCGGTCAGCTTCAGGCGTTTCGCGAGTGAGACGTTCATCAGGAATCTGCCCGGCAGTCTGGCACCGCGATTGTTCGACCGGGAACCGCGTCACCCGGGAGATACAATCGCGGCCGACGCGGAGCGACTCCGTTGTTTCCGCCAGACCGAAGCCGAGCGGACTGACGACACCAGCGGCAACGATGCCGACGCGAGCATGTTTCGGCGGCTCGTTAGCTATAAGAGATTCAGACATTTTGAGGACGCGCCCGAGCCCCCGATTCCATTTGCTTTCCCTCGCGAAAGACTTTACTAATCACGCCGAAAAGAAAACGGAAGCTTGGTGGTTGGTGGATTGTCAGTTGAGTTTATTCAGTGGCGATTTGAAATCCGATAAGCGGGAACAGAAACCTGGCGGCGTTTTCCAGAGTAAACTCAGATGGGCACTAAATTATACGTAGGAAATCTTTCCTTCAACACAACCGAGACAGATCTCCAGGATATGTTCGCGCAGGCGGGCCCTGTGCAAGAGGTGACGTTGATGCAGGACAAGTTCACTGGTAAATCCCGCGGTTTCGCGTTTGTCACGATGACATCGGACGCGGACGCGCAGAAGGCGATCGCCGACTTCAACGGCAAGACTGTTGAAGGCCGGCCGTTAACTGTGAATGAAGCACGGCCTCGCGAAGCGCGCCCACCAGGCGGCGGCGGTGGGGGCGGCGGTTACGGCGGTGGCGGAGGCGGACGCGGCGGTGGCGGCGGCGCCTATGG